>JACVQG010000106.1 GCA_015661045.1 Dehalococcoidia bacterium
CGATGCAAATCGGGATTATCTCCTAGGTCGGTCACCGACCTATAAGTCGGTGTAGCTTTATCTTCCTCTCGCTATTCAGTTGTTAAGGTGCTTTTTGTTGGGGGTATTTTCTTAACCTCACCCCCTTAATCCCCCTCTCCAAACAGTTACATAAGGGGAATCTTTGTTAATTTCGTTTGGAGAGGGGGAACTAATTAAAAAGAGGGGCTAGCGCCCCTCTTAAACTCACCTTATCTAAATCCCTCTCGTTCTCCCTTTATTAAAGGGAGAAGTTCTCCATCAGGAAAAGTTTGTAAAGAGGGGGCAAACCCCCTCTTTTGCTTTCTCCCCCTTCCCACCACGGCTTGCAGGAATAGACTAGTTGCCTTCAATCATAGATTGGTGTATTCTATCCACAATGGAAGTGTTATCCTCTTTTCTTGTAGCTATCGGTACTCTAGCACTTCTACTGCTGCGTTCTTCACAATTAAACAAAACAGCAGACAATTAGTCATTCTTTCTGCACAAATAAAAATGCAACGAAGTGCACTGGTACCCTATCTGGAGATCATTTCATATGAGACTAAAGACAACACTCTTATCTTAGATATTGAGAACCTCTCAGACTCAACAGCTCGTGGAATGGGTATTTCAACTTCGTTCTATTTAGTATTTCCGCGCTATACTGCCGACAGCAAAGGAATAGATGTCTTAAGTTCTAGTAGATTAGAACATCTGGTCAAGGATAACGTCACCGTTTTTGTAAAGTATTTCCTATTTGGCCCAAATGAACCTAAACTAATTTGGGAAGGAAAACAAGTACGATCAGTTGAAGTCATTTCATTCCCTGAGACAGGAACGGACGCTGCATACTTTCCCCCTCACCATAAATCTAAAGTTGAATTCAAGCCTCGATTCATGGTTGAAACCAAAGAAACGTTGGCCAGTGGAAAGGCTTTCCTATTTGATGAATTCAAAGAATTCCTTCTGCAAAACAACATAGGCTATTGCGCAGTCGATATTAAGCTCGTATATCAAGATTTGACTGAAACGCAAATAGGATACGATTCATTTTGCAGATTTGTTATCAATCCCATGGCACATACGACCATTGAAGAGAGCTGCAAAGATAAGGCATCCTTTGATTTTCTCCCATTGTCCATCAGAGAAATCCAACTAAAAAATAAGTGGATCGATAAAAGTATTTATAAACGTTTTAAATCCCCTTGGAATCGTTCTGAGGAGGAAATTAAATTAATTGAAAAGTTCGATCAAGATTAAGGATTAGCAGAAACAAACAACCTTCAAGTTCTTGATACATGAAGGGCAAATTTATCTTCAAAAACTGGTACCCCTGCCGGGACTCGAACCCGGGCACACGGTTTAGGAAACCGCTGCTCTATCCGCCTGAGCTACAGGGGCATGCCCTATTTAGAACCCAAAATCACCCTGAAGAAACTTCCAATACGTTAGCGTAGCAACAAGTTGCTGATAATTTACTAATAATGCTTGTCGTCCATTGCTTTCCTGCTTATTATACCTTGCGGTAAGAGGCTCGTCAAAGCGAATGGCAGCCGTTAGGCTCGCACTGAAATAATAGTCGTGAAACAAGAGCTACCTGTAACAAAAGTCCGCTCCCTCCCGTTGTACACTGTAGAAGTATTTTAAGGAGGGACAACATGAAACTTAGAAATTGGGTAGCAGTGGGACTCGCAATTACGCTGGTAGCTATCGGCAACCTTGTTTTCACACAGGTGCAGAATGTCAAGGCCAGCGAAGTAAACGGCACGGCAGGCAACATAACCAGTACCAACATTACAGTAGGCAATAAAACCCTAATCATCGATAGCAATACAAAGATTAAAGGGAATTTGGTCTCCGGATCCTCCATTGAAATAAAGGCAATAATCCAGGACGATGGTACTTTGCTGGCTACAAAAATCCATGTCAAAAACAATGAGGGTCATAAACAAAATGGAAACAGCGACAGTGACGGCGACGATAACGAAATCTCTGGAACTATTCAGAGCCTGAGCAATAACAACACCAGCATGGTGATAAATGGCCAGACAGTTCTCATCAATCAGGCTACCAAAATAAAGGGGCAACTTGCAGTAAATGCCAGAGCGGAGGTAGAAGTAGTCCAACAGCAGGATGGTTCATTACTTGCCACCAAAATTGAAATCAAGAACAATAATAACAATAAGCAAAATAAGGACGAGGGTAAAACCGGACAATGGCATCAGGATAACGGGCGCCATTTAGGGCTTGGGAAGCAGCAACAGAAAAACAGGGATTAACAGAATACCAGAGGTAACGTTTAACTTACAGCCGGTACCGGAGTGGAGAGTAGAATCACCTCCTCTGGTACCGGTTTTTCACTTAACCCGTACTCTCTCAAGACAAGGCTCTGCAACAAAAGGAAATAAGGCAGGTATCACTAATCATCAGGCATAATTTCTTGACATCCGGAGCTATATTAAGATATAATCACTCTTGGAATTGAATAAGGCTAGGGGTGCTGTTGTAGGCTGAGAGTACCCGATTACATCGGGACAACCCTTCGAACCTGATTTGGGTAATACCAATGTAGGGAAATGCAAGTGAGAGCTTACCTACGGGTAAGCTTTTTATTTTGGAGGATTATGGTGCAGGTTAAAATCAATGGTGCGGTAGCCGAGATACCGGACAATCATTCCATCGATGACCTGTTACTGGCCCGGAAACTACCGCGGGACATAGTAATCATCGAATTGAATGGTGAAATTATCAAACGGGAAAATTGGGAAAGCCTGAAGCTAAATCCCAGCGACAGCCTGGAAATAATCCGCATAATAGGTGGTGGTTAAAGATGGAAGATAAATTATACATCGCTGGCAGACAGGTAGACAGCCGCTTATTTATCGGCACGGGCAAGTTTGCCGATTATAACCTGATTCCTGCGGTTATTAAAGCATCGAAAGCCCAGGTAGTGACGGTGGCTTTGCGGCGGGTGGATTTCGGCACCCCGGAAGAGAACATGCTCAAGTATCTTCCCCCCGATATTATTCTCATGCCCAACACATCGGGAGCCCGGAATGCTGCGGAAGCCATCCGTATTGCTCGAATAGCCCGCGAGACAGGCTGCGGGGATTGGGTAAAAATAGAAGTCATCTCCGACCAGAAGTATTTATTACCGGATAACTTTGAAACGGTCAAAGCTATTGAAGTCCTGGCTAAAGAGGGCTTTGTGGTTTTACCATATATGAGTCCGGACTTAATGGCAGCCAAGCGGATGGCGGAAGCGGGAGCCGCGGCGATTATGCCGCTCGGTTCGCCTATCGGCACCAACCGTGGCATCAAAACGAGGGAACTGATTCAAATTCTGATTTCTGAGATTAATTTACCAATTATCGTGGATGCCGGAATCGGTCGCCCTTCGGAAGCCGCTGAAGCTATGGAAATGGGTGCGGCCGCTGTCCTGGTCAATACGGCTATTGCCACGGCGGAAAATCCGGTTTTGATGGCGGAAGCTTTCGGGCAAGCGGTGGAAGCCGGACGCAAGGCCTATTTATCCGGCCCGGGTTCTACTCAACGTGTTGCTGAAGCCTCTTCACCGCTGACCGGATTCCTGAGAAAAGAGTAGGGTATCACGCCATGACTTTTTATGATGAGATTATCGGGCTGCAAAACACGGATTATTCTGATGCATTTGAGCTGGTTACTGCCTCACAGATTGCTAACATACTGGCAAAAGCAGAGTTGCAGCCTCAAGATTTCCTGGCACTGCTATCGCCACAAGCCGCCTTCAGCCTTGAGGAGATGGCACAGGCCGGGCACCGTTTAACTCTCCAGCACTTCGGCCGCACTATCATGCTATATACCCCCCTCTATCTATCGAATTACTGCGTTAATCACTGTGTATATTGCGGATTTAACGCCACCAACGATATCCCGCGGCGCAAGCTGACTTTAGCAGAAGTGGAGTTAGAGGCGAAGGCTATTGCGGCAACCGGTCTGCAACACCTATTAATCCTGACCGGCGAATCGCGGCAGCAATCTCCGGTCTCCTATATCAAGGATTGTGTTGCTGTCTTAAGAAAGTACTTTTCCTCGATTTCCATTGAAATATACCCCCTTTCTACCGAAGAATACGCGGAGCTGATTGCTACGGGCGTAGACGGCTTGACCATTTATCAAGAGGTATATGATGCCAAGATTTATAGCCATCTGCATCCCAAGGGTCCGAAGCGGGATTACCGCTTCCGGCTTGAAGCTCCCGAACGGGCCGGTCAAGCCGGCATGAGGGTTATCAACATCGGAGCGCTGTTAGGTCTTGGTGAATGGCGGAGCGAGGTATTTCTGGCCGGAATGCATTTAGCCTATCTGCAGAAGCAGTTTCCGGAAATCGAAATCAGTATCTCCTTCCCCCGAATGAGACCCCAGTTCGGCAATTATCAGCCTGAATTTCCCGTCTCAGACCGAGACCTAGTCCAGAGCATCCTGGCATTACGCTTGTTCCTGCCCAGGGTCGGCATCACCATTTCCACCCGGGAGAGCTCCGAACTGCGGGATAATTTGATTCGGCTGGGCGTGACCAAGATGTCGGCCGGGTCTTCCACAGCGATTGGAGGGCATACTGATGCCCCGGATAGTATCGGGCAATTTGAAATCTCCGATAAACGCTCGGTAGAGGAGATGCGCCAGACCATTGCTACCCTGGGTTACAAGCCGGTGCTGAAAGACTGGCATGATTTGAATTTAGGAGGTGAGGTGGATAATGCAAAAGTCTCGATTTCCTGAAACTGACATTTATTGTATTACTGCCAGCCAGTTTTCCCTGGGACGCTCTAATCTGGAAGTGGTACGGCAGATGCTGGAGGCTAGCATCAAGGTTATCCAGTACCGTGAGAAGGATTTTCCCATGCAACAGAAATACCGTGAATGTTTGAGCATTAGAGATTTGACGGCACAATATGGCGCTTGTTTTATTGTCAATGACGATGTCCACCTGGCGCTGGCGGTAGAGTCCGATGGCATTCATGTAGGGCAGGATGACCTGCCGGCGGAAAAAGTGCGGGAACTGGTCGGCGACAAAATGCTGGTTGGCCTTTCCACGCACTCAGCTGAGCAGGCGGATAAGGCAGTTAAATCGGGAATTGCCGATTATATCGGAGTCGGTCCCCTTTTCCAGACCTTTACCAAGAAGGATGTTATGCCTCCTGTAGGCCTGGGATACCTGGATTACATCGTGAGCCACCAGCAGATACCTTTTGTGGCTATCGGTGGCATCAAAGAGAGTAACGTGGCAGAGGTAATCGAACACGGCGCCACCTGTATCTGCATGGTTACCGAAATCGTCGGCGACAAAGACATCGGGGCAAAGATTCAGTCTGTCCGAGCACAGATAGCCAGAGCCAGAGGTAAAGACTAAATATCAAGACGACACTATTCTCTTTAAACATCTTGTTTAGCCAAAAAACAGACAGCAAGCCAATCGCGGGGTAAATCAGCTAGCCAAGCGGGAGAAATAAATAGAGGAAATGTTTTCATGATTAAAACAAGGGTATGTGAAATACTAAATATCCAGTACCCTATAGTCCAGGGGACAGTGTCGAGAGGCACGGTTGCACTTTCTGCTGCCGTATCTGAAGCAGGAGCGGATCTTCACGACGGTGAATCACCTGGCGTCGCGCATCAACGGCGAGAT
>JACVQG010000369.1 GCA_015661045.1 Dehalococcoidia bacterium
ATAGAATCCACAATATCTTTATATTTCATCCTGATTTTCCCCTTGCCGCAACCCTGAGAAGAGGATACTATTCCCTTTCCGGATGGGCATATTTAGTCTACAAAAAAAGCCTGTTATTCTTCTACCACGGACTTTCACGGATGGCTCCCGTGGTCAGCCTGCACCCCGACGCCACAAAACTGCTCATAATCAATAAGATGTGTAACCGTCGGATTATCGCCACACACCGGGCAAGCTGGATTGCGGCGTAGTTTTACTTTATGGAACTCCATATCCAGAGCGTCATAGATCAGCAGGTAACCGCCTAAAGATGTGCCGATGCCCAGAATAAGTTTTAGGGCCTCTGTAGCCTGGATAAGTCCAACTACGCCCGGCAATACCCCTAATACCCCTACCTCCTGGCAGGACGGCACTGCCCCTGGCGGTGGAGGTGTTGGATAGAGACAACGGTAACATCCTTTCCCGGGAATGAAATCCGTAACCTGCCCTTCAAAAAGAAATATGCTTCCGTGGACGAGTGGTTTCCGGGCGAAGACACAGGCATCGTTTACCAGGTAACGGGTGGGGAAATTATCGCTCCCGTCTATAATTACATCGTAATTGGGGATAATGTCCATAATGTTTTCCGAATTAAGCCTGGTTGTATAGGGCACTACCTTAACATCATGGTTGATTTTGGCTATGGTTTGCGCTGCCGAGGCTACTTTGAGTTTACCAACATCGGCGGTATGATGTAACGGCTGGCGCTGGAGGTTAGATAAATCAACTTTATCAAAGTCCACAATACCCAGCGTACCCACTCCCGCCGCTGCTAAATAGAGCGCTATTGGAGACCCCAATCCACCCGCCCCAATCAGCAGCACACTGGACTCCAGTATTTTTTTTTGCCCTTTGCCACCTACCTGCTTGAGCAGGATATGCCGGCTATACCGTTCAATCTGCTCCTCATTCAGGGTTATCGCCATTTGTTTATGCTCCTCTCATGTTCGGTTGAGTTTCAGAAGAGTCCTCGCCACTAAAGAACTGATTCCAGTAGCGTTCACCACTATCCGGTAAAACAGTAACAACGATTTTCCCGGGCCCCAGTTTTTTTGCCACCTGTAAACTGGCCCACACGTTAGCTCCACCGGATATGCCTGCCCAAATGCCCTCTTCACGGGCTAATTGTAAAACCGTTTCCTGGGCTGCGGCATCGGTGACGGTGATTATTTCATCGAGTAAGTCCCGTTTAAGTAAAGGGGGTACAAAATTTGTCCCTATCCCCGGTATACGGTGCCGTCCGGACCGCCCTGAGCTAAGCAACGGTGAAGACGCTGGCTCAACGCCGATAATTTTCACCCCGGCAAGCTTTTGTTTTAAAACCTGTCCAACTCCGGTTATGGTTCCGCCAGTGCCTATTCCGGCAACAAAGGCATCCACCTTGCTGCCGGTGTCCGTCAAAATTTCAAGGGCTGTAGTTCGGCGGTGTGCCTCGATGTTGGCCGGATTATCGAATTGCCTGGCCAGGTAGTAACCGGGGTTATTGTGCGCTAGCTTTTCAGCCAGGGTTATCGCCCCCCCCATACCCTCGATGGCCGGCGACAGCACGATCTCAGCGCCGAAACGTAACAGACGCCGCCGTTGCTCTAAAGCTGTATTTTCCGGCATTACCAGGATGCAACGATAGCCCTTAACGGTAGCCACCACAGCCAGAGAAACACCCATGTTGCCAGCAGTAGCTTCGATAATGGCTTTACCCGGGGATAATTTACGTTGAGCTTCTGCGTCTTGAATAATTGATAACGCAATGCGGTCTTTTATACTACCGCCGGGAGGTGTATTGCCGATAAAGTCCAGAATACTCCCTGAAGGACCTTTCCTCGTTGCGCTTTTTTTATTAGTGCTTTTTGAAACAGCCAATTAATATCTTCCCGATGGTTATATATATAATCTAGCCCATCTAAATAGAGAGCTACAGGTTAATCGCTATACAGCCGTCATTTCCCCGACATGCTGCGGAAACACTGAAACCAATTAAATATAAAACATAGCTCCCTCGAGGCGGCGCTCCTGTTGCTGCACCAACTCACCGATGGTAGTAGCCTGAAGTAGCTTTGTGGTAGCTTCCTCAATCGCCCTCCAAACATCCCTTTGCACACAAATCGTGGCGCGCTCACAGCCTGCTGGCTCCTGGACGCATTCCGGTGCAGTTGAACCCTCCAGAGCGGTTATGACTTCCCCGAGGTTTATCTCCAGTGGAGCTTTAGCCAGGATATGTCCGCCTTGCGGCCCCCTTTTGCTGTTTATAAACCCTGCCTTCCGTAATGCCATAAGCAATTGGTCTAAATATGGCTCGGGAATACCTTGCCGGGCAGCGATGTCACTACTGTGGACAGATCCCTGGCCGTAGCGCTGGGCCAAATCCACCAGCACGCGCACCCCATAATCCACCTTCACAGATAGCTTCATAGAAGCTCCTTGAATATATTTCTTGAGTTAGTCAATCAACAAACATTCTAGCAATTTGATATGTGTTTGTCAATTGCCATGCTCCGTGCCTACAATTTGCCTTTCCTCTTTGGTCAGTCCATAGAGGCCGTAGACTAGGTTATCGATTAGCTCGTCAGTATT
>JACVQG010000370.1 GCA_015661045.1 Dehalococcoidia bacterium
ATTCAGGACGCTGCCCAATGCATACTTGGTGTCATCATGAGAAACCGCATCCTCAACAGCTTCGCTTATGGCTATTCCCAGGCTACCCGGAGAATCTGGCGTCTTGGCCCGGATTGTCCGGCCGGCGTTCGTATCCTCACTGGGACTGGGCACCACTTTAGCCCCCCAGGTTTCCATCAGGATGCGGCGGTATGGTTTCTGATGGTAGCTTGTTTGCACCATATAGACCTTGCATTGTAGACCAAAGTACTGGCAGCCGAGGGCTAGAGCGCTTCCCCACTGTCCCGCCCCGGTTTCCGTGGCCAGGCGTTTGACACCCTCTTGCTTATTATAGTAAGCCTGAGCTACGGCCGTGTTTAACTTATGGCTACCTGCCGGGCTACCCCCTTCATATTTGTAAAAGATCCTGGCCGGGGTATCCAGAGCTTTCTCCAGGCGGTGCGCCCGATGTAAAGGGGTAGGACGCCACATGCGGTATATTTGCTGAATCTCTTCAGGTATTTCAATGCTGTTCTGTGAGCTAACCTCCTGCTTAATAAGCTCCATAGGGAAAATACGGGCCAGGTCGGCAGGCCCCAGGGGCTGGCCGGTTCCGGGGTGGAGCGGTGGGGGTAATGGGACCGGAAGGTCTGGCAGTACATTATACCAATGAGTGGGCATATCCTTTTCAGAGAGTATAAATTTAGTCGTTTCCACGCATACCTCCTGGAAATTATATTTTGGTCATATTATACACAAGGTTTGAGGTTAACACCAGATGTCTGGCTAATTTGCTTTCTCCTGACGCAGTTTCCCCAATATAGTGTTGAACAATATTACTTGCTCATGATATAAAAAAGATTAAAAAACACATTTATTTCATGTCACACATAGACAATTTTGTGGTAAAGTATATGCTAGTTGTCTCAATGAAGGTAATATATGAAAATTCTACCGGCTATTCTTACAAATGATGAAATAGATTTAGAAAAGAAAATCCGGCAGGCTGAGTTATTCACCGATTGGGTTCAAGTTGATATCATGGATGGCCAATTCGTGCCTTCGCGCAGCATAGTTGCCGCTCACCTCTCCAAGATAAAAACCCGGCTGAACCTGGAAGTCCATTTGATGGTTAGAGATCCCGAAAATCAAGTAAAAAGCTATGCCAGAGCCGGCGCTACACGGATCGGATTCCATTATGAAGCAACACCCGCGCCGGATAATGTTATTAAACAGGTCCGCAAATTAAAGTTAGGGGTTGGCCTGGCGATAAATCCTGAGACCCCCATTTCATCCGTCGAAGGTCTATTGGATAAAATTGACTTTATATTGTTTCTTTCTGTGCATCCGGGGTTCTACGGAAAAGAGTTCTTACCGGAGGTTTTAGATAAAGTTAAAGAGTTCAGGGCAAAAGGATTCAAAATGGAAGTTGGTATGGATGGTGGTATAAAAGCCGATAATATTAAAATGATTAAAGACGCAGGCGTTGATTATGCTTGCGTAGGTAGCGGTGTATTTAACCATGTTGCTCCTCAGGATGCCTATAATAATTTATTGAAATTGGTGAAGAATGACGAATAGTCCATCTTTAGAAGAATTAAAAAAACTTGCATGGCAGACCCGTCGAGATATTTTGATAATGCTCGAAAAAGCCGGCTCCGGACATCCAGGCGGCTCTTTATCAGCCGTGGAAATACTAATGTCCAAAGGGCATGGCTGTCCCGTCCTTTATACGGTGCTTGCTAACAGGGGTTTCTTCCCCAAAGAGGACCTGATGACTTTCCGCAAGCTGGGTTCGCGCTTGCAAGGGCACGCTTTCCGCGGTGTGCCCGGAGTCGAGGTTTCGAGTGGCTCACTGGGGCAGGGTTTATCCATTGCTAACGGCATGGCTGTGGTTGCGAAGAATGATAAGCGGGATACACGGGTCTATTGTCTGATGGGTGATGGGGAAATGGATGAGGGGCAGATCTGGGAAGCTGCTATGGCTGCTTCGTTCTATAAGCTGGATAATCTTTGCGGTATTGTGGACCGCAATCAGGTACAACAGAACGGCCCAACTAAACTTATTAAAGACCTTGAACCGGTAGCAGATAAGTGGAAAGCTTGCGGCTGGCATGTTATAGACATAAATGGCCACGACGCATTGCAGGTTATTAAAGCCTATGATGAAGCGGAATCTATCAAGGGGCGGCCTACAGTAGTCATGGCCAATACTATAAAGGGTAAGGGGGTATCCTTCATGGAAGGTAACCATCAGTGGCACGGGAAAGCTCCCAACAAGGCGGAGTTAGAGGCTGCCCTGAAAGAGCTGGATGCTGCTCAGGGGGTCAGGTAATTTATGATAACGAAACCTACCCGGGACGGTTTTGGAGAGGGTCTTCTTGAGCTTGGGAAGACCAACAAAAATGTATATGTGCTTAGTGGGGATCTGGCTGATTCCACTCGTGCTGAGTGGTTCGGCAAGTCCTACCCGGAGCGCTTCCTGAATATGGGTATTGCTGAGCAGGACATGGTGGGTATGGCAGCGGGCCTGGCGATGGAAGGCAAAATACCTTTTGTCTGTTCGTTTAGCTGTTTTATTACTACCAGGGCCTACGACCAGATAAGGGTTTCGGTATGTTATAACAATATCGGAAATGGTAACCTGAATGTTAAGGACCTGACGGGGCTACTGCCCAGGCTATGGAGGATATAGCCGGGATGCGGGTGCTCCCCGGTATGGCAGTGATTGTGCCAGTGGATGCTATCGAAGCCAAGAAAGCGGCAATTGCCGCTGCTGCCTATCCCGGGCCTGTGTATCTGCGTTTGGGTAGAGGGCCTGTACCGGTTCTTACACAGGAGAGCGACTCCTTTCGTATTGGAAAGGGGAATCTGATGCGCAAGGGAAAGGATGTTACCATCGTTGCCTGTGGCATCATGGTTAACGAGGCACTGGAAGCAGCTAACACATTATCTCAAGAGGGTATCGAAGCCAGTGTTATTAACATGCATACCGTTAAGCCCCTCGACGAGGCGCTTCTGCTGGAAGAGGCACGCCGCACCGGGGCGGTAGTAACCGCCGAGGAGCATCAAATCAATGGCGGTCTGGGTGGCGCAGTAGCGGAGTGCCTGGTTCGTTCTTACCCGGTGCCAGTGGAGATGGTGGCTGTTAACGATACCTTTGGCGAATCCGGCGGTGAACGGGAGTTGCAGGAGAAATATGGTCTAACGGCCAAGGAAATAGTACCAGCGGCGAGGAAAGCAATATCCCGGAAGCCGAAGCGGTAAAAACGAAGGCATGAATGTGTTTGCCGTTGGGCTGGCTAGAAAATACGATGGCGTAGTGGACTTTGAGATGAAAAAGCCCGAGATCCGGGAACCAAAAGACGTTTTGGTCAAGGTCTTACAGGCTGGTATCGACGGTACGGACAGGGATATGATCCGCCGCCAGCAAAAGGATATTGCCGAAGGCGAAGAGTATATAGTGCTGGGCCATGAGGCTATCGGCAGGGTAGTTGAGGTCGGGTCGGGGGTGGAGAATCTGAAAGTTGGGGACATGGTTGTGCCCACGGTGCGCCGGGGGTGTAATGAATGTCCCAGTTGCTTAAACAACCAGAGCGATATGTGCAGCACTGGTTTCTACAAGGAACGGGGTATTCACAAGCTGCACGGTTACTTCACCGAGTATTTCGTGGATGAAGAGCAATACCTGGTGCCTGTGCCCCAAGGTATGGAACATGTAGCGGTTCTTACAGAACCTCTATCCATTCAGATGCAACATATTCAAACGCGCCTTCCCTGGGGTTGCTTTCATCCGGAGCATAGCATTGGTCAGCCCGGATGGGGCGCCTGTAAAAAAGCTCTGGTAATCGGCGCCGGGCCGATAGGCTTCTTTGGCGCAGCGTTATTAAGATTGGCTGACATAGCGACATATTTTATCGAAGTTGTGACTGAGGACAGCCCGAAAGTATGCCGTATGCAGGAGATGGAAGCTCATTATATAGATGGAAGAGGGATTACTTCTGAAGCATTAGTAAAAAGGATGGGAAATCCCGATATTGTTTTTGAAGCCAGCGGCGTATCTGAATTGGCCCTGAGCCTGTTGCCTGTCGGCGCCAGGAATGGCGTATATATCTTCACCGGCATCCCCCGCGGTGAAAGCCAGGTATGCATGGATGGGGATCTACTGGTTAGACAAATCGTGAGGACTAATCAAATAATCATTGGAAGTATCAATTCCAACCGGAGCCATTTTGAGTCGGCATTAGAAGATATGGTTCACATGGATAAACGGTTTAATCATATCTTAGATAGAGTAATTACCCATGTGTATCCCTTGAAGGATTATAAGGAAGCGTTGGCTCCCAACCCTAATTCGTTAAAAGTCATCTTTGAGATGGAAAAGCTTTAACCTTATAGATAATTAGGAGGTAGAAATGGCTCGAACCTCGAATCCTCTACTGCAATTGAAAAAACTGGGGCAAAGTCCGTGGTTAGATTTTATCTCCCGGGAGATCATTGACTCGGGAGAGCTGAAGCAGTTAATTTCCAAAGATGGAATAACCGGGGTTACCACCAACCCGACGATTTTTGAGAAGGCCATTAGCTCCGGTGAAGTTTATAATGGAAGCATAGAACGCCTTGCTGAACAGGGTAAGTCTGCTGAGGATATATACGATGTACTTACCTCACATGATGTATCCGATGCCGCAGAGTTTCTAAAAGGGGTTTATGATTCCAGCGGTGGGATAGATGGCTATGTAAGTATTGAAACATGGCCTAAATATGCCCACGATGTAGACAGGACGGTTGAATATGCCCGGAAAATATACCGCATGGTCGGTAAGGATAATATTTTAATCAAAGTGCCGTCAACAAGGGAAGGTGTTCCTGCTGTTGAGAGGCTCATTACCGAGGGAATAAATGTAAATGTTACCCTGATATTCTCTCTTGCTCACTATGAAAATATAGCCCGGGCGTATATACAGGGGTTGAAGAACCGGGAAAAGAAGGGTGAAGACCTTTCCAGGGTAACCTCCGTAGCCAGTGTCTTTATCAGCCGCATTGATACGGCCGTGGATAAGCGTCTGGATGCCCTGGTTAAGGAGCCCTCCAATGCCTCCCGGTCAGGAGATATAAAGAAATTAAGGGGGACTGCCGCCGTAGCCAACTCAAAGATTATATATAGCCACTTTCAGGAAATCTTTAACACTTCCGAGTTTAAAGCCCTCGAAAAGAAAGGGGCTAAAATCCAGCGGGTTCTTTGGGGGAGCACCGGCACTAAAGACCCTGCATATAGCGATATTAAATATGTAACTGAATTAATAGGCAAAAATACCATTAACACCATGCCGCCGAATACCATAGTTGCCTTTAAAGATCATGGCGAAGCTCGTATTACTCTGACTGAAGGCCTCAATGATGCCCACCGCGTACTTGATAAATTGTCGGGGCTTG
>JACVQG010000001.1 GCA_015661045.1 Dehalococcoidia bacterium
TTCTTTTATGGCCGGGGTGATGGGCTTTCCCATCTCGGTCTCTTGCAAAATACATTGAATAGAGGCCATTTAGCAATAGATGATCTTTATCCCGCGAGAGAAATGATACAGGCTTCTTTAGCCTATTTTACTATGATAACCCCTAGATTCTTAGAATTGAGCGTCCCGGGGATTAGTCCCTTCCTCGGAATGCCTTTCTTTTACTTACTAGCCCGGGCTGCTCTGGGTTCGTCTCGCCAGGCCCTGCTGGCAATGCTCATTGTAAGCGCCGCCACTTTTGGTATCACTTCCTCGCGGTTTTCACCCCAGGACATGGGTAATCTGTTGACAGTATTGTTTATTTTTTTATACATGCGGTTTCGCTGGCAGCCTGAAACAAATGGCCGTGTGCTATTGGTATTATTCAGCCTTGTTATACCAATCATACATCCTTTCACTGCAACAATAATAATACTCGCTCTCGTTGCTATGGAATTAATGGGATTCATTTTCAAAGATAGCCTCAAAACTTTACACATAATGTCTGAAAATAAACCCCAGATTTCATTAAATCTGGCAATTATTACAACTATAGTATATTTATTGTGGACTTTCTATCATACATATCTACTGGGGGTTCTGGGCCAAACCGCCCAGTATTTGGTAGGTAAACAAATTTCTCAGTCTCTCATGCAGGAATATTCCATTGCCATAGAAAAATACCAGATAAATGTATTTAGTATAGGCGCCAGGATTTACGGCCATACAATCTACTATGGCATTCTCGCCCTTATAGGCATGTTTTTCTACGTCCGCAGGTTGCCCCCAAAGACTACCCCGGATAGGAACAGCCTTATGCTTATAGCCTATGCTGCTGTTCCTGCCGCAATAACCATTATACAGCTATTAGTACAACTCTGGCGTATTAACCCGGGCCGTGCAGCGACGCTGGTAGAGCTGATATTCCCGGTCTTTGGCGCTATGGCTCTGCTGGGCATCTTCAAAAATAAACTTAAATCGCCCTTAAACAGGCGCCGAGTTATGATGTTTTGTCTTATCTCTTTAATTTTGATTGCGCCTATTGTTAATGAGGTACTCTTTGCCATACATCTAACGCCGCTGCGCTCCTGGCCCGGGGAACAGGTTACACGTCAGGAGTATGCCGGGCTGGGCTGGTTCTTTTCCAAGAGAGATAACTCCATAGGCATAAAAGAGATTGGCATACGGCATTTCAGGTTTGCAAGCTTATTTCCAGGAGCAATAGCTTCTGGTTGGTATTTGTCACCGGAACTCGAAGTAAAAGATCATTTTGGCTATGATTACTTACTCAGAACGGGTGATGATTATGAACGGGACAGTTATATACTTACCAGTGAATACGACTGGCAGGTTCAGATGGTGCTTTTTAACAGATTACATAGATTTACACCTGAGGATTTTAATAAGATTGATAACGATTCCTCAGTGATGAAAATCTATACAGCTAGCAGGGAAATGGAAGTGAGGTACGTCAAAGCCCTCGCAAGATATTGATAAAATTATTGAATGTAAAAAACGTACTCTTTATTCAGATGACTTTCGGACGGTAATATTAATCTATATATCCAACTTGAAGTAAAGGAGCACTTTGAGTATAATTTCTTCGTGCATAGAGGCGAGTTATACATTTTGCGGTATTGTGATATTTCAGGCTAGTATTAGCAACTGCAAATACGGTTTTCTATACTTAAAGGCACACTACACAAGATGATATTATATGGTGAGGATGGCAATTATTCTATAATGAAACCCCATAAAGCCTGCCCTAGGACAGCAAACTGCTGCGCAAAAACTTTGGCGAGATATTAATTTGAAAATCTTTATGGCCTGCGACCACCCTTTGCCGCCGGAGCTTTACGGGGGCATCCAGTATTACGTGCTCAAGTTAGCGGAATCCATGCAAACCGCAGGGCATCAGGTAGAGGTGTTTACCCCTGTGCGAAACTCGTCGCGTTATCCATTTCGCGTCAATGCTATCAGACCCTATGGTATACTTTTCGCCGAAGGCGCCATGGCAGCGTTGAGAACTTATCCTTTGGGCTACTTCCGGATGCTCGGCAGCCTCCGGGACCGGATGGGTAATGGGTACAGGTGTGACGTCCTGCATGCCCATAACCCGTTCATCGCTGGCAATGCCGGCCGCCAGATAATAAAAGAAACCGGGATCCCCGCTGTGCTCACTTACTACGGCTGGGATACCGCAGAAAACCACCTGCACCACAGAGGCATAACGTGGACTGAGCGGTTAGCCCGCCTTAGTTTGAAGGGATACCGCAAGATTATTGTGTATAATCAAATGACAAAGGAAGCTCTTGGTGAAAGGTTTGGCCTGAACCATGATGATATTGAAGTGCTGCCTCTGGCAGTGGATACTGACTTCTTTAAACCTAATATTCCGGGTGATTGGGTACGGCAAAAATATAATATACCTGCGGATAAACCACTGGTATTATTCCTGGGCAGCATAGGTAAGCAAAAGGGCATACAAATCCTGCTACATGCTTTTAAGGAGTTATTACCGAAAGTTGAAGCCTACCTTATAATTGCGGGAAACGGGCCATTCCGTGAAGGAGCCATACAACTATCTTCGGAGTTGGGTTTAAATCGGTATGTAACCTTTACAGGGGGGGTGCCTGAGGAAGAACTCCCCGCCTTCTTTAGTGCTTGCGACATCTTTGTGAATCCCAGCCTGGATGATTGTTACAGCCTGGTAGTGCTGGAGGCATCTGCCTGCGGAAGAGCCGTTATCGGTACCGACCATCCAATAATGATCGAGGAATACGCTGGAAATAACCCGGACCACATAATGCTTTGCCCCAGAGGAGATAGCAGCAAGCTGGCACGGGTTATGCTGGAGCTAATTGATAATCCAAAGCTTCGTCTCAACATGGGGGAAAAAGCACGGAAAAAGGTGGAGGCCCGTCATACCTTACATCAATATCGGGATAGTTTGTTGACTATTTATGAAAAGGCGATAAACAAAAAATGAAAGTTTTACTGGTCAATCCTAACTATATAACACAAGTGTATGGCGAAGAGACACTGGACTATCTCGTGGCTCCACTGGGTCTAAGCTATATAGCTGCCGTGCTCAAACGGGATGGAGTTGATGTAAATCTCCTGGAGGCTAACGCTCTCAGTTTGAGCATGGATGACATCGAGAAAGAAATACGAAGACAAAAGCCAGACCTGGTGGGCATAACAGGGACTACACCTCTAGCTGGACGGGTGGAAGAGATCGCCCGTCGGGCCAAATCAGTGAATAAGGGCATCAAAGTGGTGGTTGGCGGCCCACACGCTACCATCCTGCCCAAAGAGGTGCTGAAAAATCCTGATATTGACTTTTGCGTATGCGGTGAGGGGGAGGTAACTGCCCTTGAGCTGGTAAAAGCGTTAGATAAAGGTAGTGATTTTAACGGTATTTTAGGTTTGGGCTTTAAGACTAACGGACAGGTTCAGATAAATGGAAGCCGTCCCCTCATAAAGGATCTGGATAGCTTGCCTTTACCGGCGAGAGAACTTCTGCCGATGGAGAAGTATATTTTCCCGTTACCGACGGGTAAGGTAGCTCAGTTCACCAACCTCATCTCCAGCAGGGGCTGTCCCTATCTATGTACTTTTTGCGGACAGCATAATATTTGGACCAGACTGGTCAGATTCAGAAGCCCGAAGAATGTAGTGGATGAAATACAGGAAGTCAAGGAAAAATATGGGGTTTCTTTTGTAGGTTTCACCGATAGCAATTTCCCCTTGAACCGCAAGATAACGCTGGATATTTGCGATGAGATTTTAGCCCGTGGCATTAAGATAAAGTGGGCTTGCGGCTCCCGCGTGGACCTGGTAGACCAGGAATTGTTAAACAAAATGCATCAAAGCGGATGCCAACAAATCAACTTTGGCGTAGAGTCCGGTAACGCTGAAATCCTTAAAGCGTACAAAAAGGGCATCACCCTGGAGCAAGCTAAAACAGCCATAAAGCAAGCCAAAAAAGCCGGGCTTAAGGTTTACACTTACTTCATGGTCGGCGGACCCGGTGAAACAAGGGAAACTGCCGAGGAGACAATCAAGCTGGCTAAGAAGCTTGACCCTGATTATGCCCAGTTCTCAGTAACCACACCCTTTCCCGGAACGGAACTCTTTGAAATGTCCAATATGGGAGGCGCTCTAGGAAGCTTCAACTGGAGCCAATTCCTTACTTACCAGGCTCCTGTGTTCGCAACCAAGAACCTCTCGGCTACTGAACTGGAAGAGCTAAAGGCCAGGGCTTTCCGCAGTTTCTATTTTAGACCTTCTTTTATATTGAAAAAGGCGTTGCAAATCAGGTCTCTATCCGATATTAAGGTGCTCTTCAAGGGTTTTCGCTTTGCTATCAAACTGGGTAAAGGCAAAATATCAGAGCCCACCAAATCGGCTTCCAAGACTACCTGATCGCTGGAGAGCAAATTGCCAAAAGGAATCCATTCTGACTTTTATAGATAGCTGATTCTAAATATGTTCGCTGAATTTCACAAAAAATGTAAGACGAAAGGGATTGAATGAAATCTGCCCTTATAACCGGTATTACAGGACAGGATGGCGCATACCTGGCCAAATTCCTCCTTGATAAAGGCTATGATGTCTTTGGCACATACCGTCGTCTTTCCACGCCTAATTTCTGGCGGTTACAATACCTTGATGTATTCGACCGGGTAAACCTTATCCCGGCAGACCTTGTGGATTCATCGTCTATCGAAGAAGCCATTCGCATTTCCCAACCCCATGAAGTGTATCATCTGGCAGCCCAGAGTTTTGTCGGCACCTCGTTTGAACAGCCTGTCGGCGCCGGTGATATAACCGGTCTGGGTGTTACCCGAATATTAGAGGCTGTACGAACTATCAAGCCTGATGCTCGCTTTTACCAGGCGTCTACCAGCGAACTATTTGGAAAAGGTAATGCCGTAGTTCAATCGGAATCTACCCCGTTTCAGCCCGCCAGCCCCTACTCTGCGGCTAAACTATATGGCTATTGGGTAACGCGAATATACAGAGATGGCTATGGTATTTTTGCCTGTAACGGCATCCTTTTCAACCATGAATCCCCCCTCAGGGGTCTCGAATTTGTAACCCGTAAGATATCGAATGCCGCAGCTAAAATAAAGTTAGGGATAGATAAAGACATCAGGCTGGGAAATTTAGATGCAAAAAGGGACTGGGGCTATGCGCAGGAATATGTAGAGTCTATGTGGTCTATGCTCCAGCAGGATAAACCAGAAGACTATGTTATTGCTACAAATGAAACGCATTCGGTTAAAGAGTTTGCCGAGCTAGCTTTTAGCTTGCTGGGTCTGGATTGGGAAAAACATGTTATAACAGATAAAAAGCTTTTAAGACCGCTGGATGTGCAACTATTACAAGGAGACTATTCAAAAGCCCAAAAATTAATAGGGTGGATTCCTAAACTAAAATTCAAAGGGCTCGTCGAGCTAATGGTCAAAGAGGACCTCAACCGATGGGAGAGATGGCTAAAGGGTGAACGGTTCCCCTGGGATGCACCGAACTATCCTAATGAAAATAAAATTCTTTCCCGTCAATTCAAGTTGGACAGGTAAGTAAATGATAGAAACTATTGAAGCAGAGGGTAAAGTGCTGGCTATGGTCCTTCGCAGCGGCCATGAAAGCCAGGGTGTGCAATTTTTTTCCCATCCTGAATACCCGTTGCAATTGGGTTTGCTCCAACATCCTAAAGGGACCCGTCTCAAACCTCACATTCACACCTCAATAACTAAAACAATCAACAATATTCAAGAGGTATTGCATTTGGAGTATGGCCAAATAGAGGTTGAATTCTTCCGTGCTTCAGGTCAGCGGGTGGCCAGTTGTTTGCTAAACGGGGGTGACACAATCCTGTTGATCTCAGGAGGCCATGGCTTCCGCATTCTGGAAGAAACTAAGATGTTGGAAATCAAGCAAGGACCCTACGAGAGCCGGGAGAAAGACAAGGAATACCTGAGGGTAGAATCCAATGGCTGAGACGATAAGACCTGCCCAAATCCGGGTTTGCGAGCCTCTTTTGGAAGGCCGTGAGTCCGTGTATGTTCAGGATTGTCTTAAAACAAATTGGATTTCATCTAAAGGAAAATATATTGAGGAGTTTGAGAAAGGGTTCGCCAATTATTGTGGTTGCTCTTATGGCATAACCACCACCAGTGGTACTACGGCTCTGCACCTGGCGCTTGCAGCATTAGGCATTGGCAAAGAAGATGAAGTAATCGTGCCCGCCTTCACTATGGCTGCCTGCGTGCTTGCTATCTTATATACCGGCGCTACACCAGTGCTGATTGACAGTGAACCTGATACCTGGAACCTGGACGTAAACCAGTTAGAGGACAGGATAACCCGTCGCACTAAAGCTATAATGCCTGTGCATATCTATGGCCATCCCTGTGATATGTCGCCCATCATGGAAGTCGCCTCGAAGCATCGTCTATTTGTGGTTGAGGATGCAGCGGAAGCCCACGGAGCCGAATATTATGGCAAACGGGTAGGCGGAATAGGTCATGTGGGTTGTTTTAGTTTCTATGCTAATAAAATAATTACCACCGGCGAGGGTGGAATGGTAGTCACCAATGATCCAAAGATAGCTGAGAAGGCGAGGGCTTTAAAAGATTTATCCCATTCGCCTCAGCGGCGTTTCCTGCATACAGAGATTGGTTTTAACTATCGCATGACCAACCTCCAGGCTGCTATTGGCCTGGCCCAATTGGAGCGTATTGAGGAATTGGCCGAAAGACGGCGCAGCAATGCCCTGCGCTATAATTCTCTGCTGGCTAACGTTCAGGGGATAAGGCTACCGGTAGAAAAAAAATGGGCTCGCAATGTTTACTGGATGTATTCTATTGTCCTGGAGGATACATTTGGTATAAGCAGGGATACTCTTATGGCTAAGCTGGCGCAACATGGCATCGAGACACGGCCTATGTTCATCCCTATGCACCGGCAACCGGCATTCCTTGACCAGGGGCTGTTCAAGAGCGAATGCTATCCCATAGCCGACGATTTATCGCAAAAAGGGGTGAATCTGCCATCAGGTTCGGGTTTAGGAGCAAATGTTGACTTTGTATGTGCAGCTATTAAAGAGATAGCTGCTGGAAAATAAGGGGAACAGTGCATATTGCCATTGATGGCTGGCCTCTGGGGGAAAGGATAAAAGGGGGAACCTCGATATACACGTTAAACCTGATTAAATCTCTATCACAGATTGATGGTTACAATACATATACTATTTACCAGCCTATGGAAGCACAGGACAAGCTAACTTTTAACACAAATAATTTCAAAGTTAAGCATTTTCCCTCTAATCTGCTATGCTATTACTCTAGCGTATACAGAGAATTACGACGGGAAAAACCTGATATTTTTCTGACAGGGCTATTTCCCTTTACCCCTCCTTCCACCCGACTTGTGCTGGTGGTGTACACTTTATCACATATACTTTATAAAAAATGCTTACCTCTGTTTAACAGGCTGGTGTGGCCATTTATTACATCAATTGGATTGCGGCGGTCTTATCACACGATTGTCCTCTCTGAGTCAACTAAAAAGGAATTGCAACAGGTCTTTGCTAAAGGCCGGGAGGCGAGTGTAATCTACTTAGGATGTGATAGCAATATTTTTAAACCTGCTGATGACGCTAGTATTCAGCGGGTAAAAGAGAAATATAATATAAAGGGGCCATATATCCTGTATGTGGGAATGCTGGAACCAAGAAAGAACTTGCCAGATCTTATTAAAGCAGTCGCGCAGTTACATCGGGAAAAAGGAATAGGGCACAAGCTGGTTTTGGGGGGGCGTAATGGCTGGTTATATGGTGACATTTTCCGCACCGTTCGGGAATTGAACATGGAGGATGCAGTGCTCGTCCCGGGCTATATACCGTATCCGGATTATCCTGTGATGCTAGCCGGCGCTGATGTTTTCGTTTATCCTTCTCTTCATGAGGGGTTCGGCCTACCTGTTTTGGAGGCAATGGCTTGTGGCACTCCCGTTATCACTACTAATACCTCCTGTTTCTCTGAAGTAGTTGGGGAAGCTGGAAGTATGGTGGAACCAGGTAACGTATCAGATTTAGTTAAGTCTATATACGAGGTCATTTCCAATCCCAGCGTTCGGCAACATATGGTTGAAAAGGGAATAAATAGAGCCAGGCAGTTCACGTGGGAACGCACTGCCAGGCAGACTTTACAGGTCTTCGAAACTGTAGCCGGGAGAAACTAATTTGTTCAAACGAGTGTTATTTTGTGTTCCGGAATCGCCCAATATAGATAAGGATCCACCTCAGATACCGCATATTGGTTTTGGCTACCTGATGGAGATGCTGAACAAGCATAACATAGAAAATGATGTTATCGATATGCGGCTGGGATATAAATATACGGATCTTAAAAGAAAATTGGATAGCTTTAAGCCAGACCTGGTGGGCGTTACCATGTGGACCTACTATCATGAGCTGGCCTATGATTTAGTTAATAAGCTCAAAGCACAGGGCTATACGGTAGTAGTTGGCGGTCCTCATGTCTCTACTTTTGGCGGAGACGTCCTGAAGGAATGCCAGGCTGACCTTGCTGTCAAACACGAGGGTGAGTACACCATAATAGATTTGTGCACCCGTACCGATTGGGAGAACATTGAAGGTATCGCCTACCGCCGTAACGGCCAGGTAATAGAAAATGCTGACCGGCCCCGCATCAAAGATCTGGATAGCTTGCAATTCCCCAGGTATGCCAAGTTCGAACTGAGCAAATATGCCCGCAAAATGATTTCGGTTGTTACGTCCCGCGGTTGCCCCTACAATTGTACTTTCTGTCCGATAAAAGTTGTGTTAGGCAAGTTGTATGTTTTTCGCAGCGCAAAAAGCGTCGCTGATGAAATTAGCTACTGGTATGAACAAGGCTACAAAGAACTGGACATCGTGGATGATAATTTTGCCGTTAGACGGGAAAGAGTATATGAAATATGTAATCTTCTGGAAGGCAAGCATTTCAAATCCTTGAGGTTGGTATGCTGTAACGGTATCCGGGCTGACCTGGTCGATGCTGATATTCTCAAACGAATGTATGAAGTTGGTTTCCGGGAGATTGCTTTTGGAGTGGAATCCGGGAATTCACAGGTTTTAAAGACAGTTAAAAAAGCCGAAGATGTTGCCCGTATAGAGAGAAGCATAGAGGCTGCGTGTAAGCTTGGCTACGAAGTTACCCTGTTCTTTATTGTAGGCCTACCCGGGGAGACTCTGGAGAATCTGGAAGATTCTATAAAACTGGCCTATAAGTATCCTATAGCGCGAGCTAAATTCATGAACCTCGTGCCGTTCCCAGCAACGGAGTTGTTTGACTGGGCAGTAAAGAACAATTACCTTACTAAAGATCCCAAGGAATACCTGAATCACATTGCCCACCACGAGTTTGAACCTCTACTCAATACGCCAGAATACACTGTGGCACAAAGACGACAGGGGCTGGCCCGTGTAAAAAAAGTGATGGCAGATATAAAGAAGAGGAGTGTAGCCCGGCAGATGGGTGGCAACCCGGTCAGCCGGTTAATGGCCAATATCATCTACTCCGGTCCCGTACACGGGGCCATATTCGGCGTACTCAATGCCAGTCCACCCCTGCGCCGGCTGGTGAACAAAATATTGAACAAGTTGGGTTGGGTATTCTATGAATAGCGTATCAGTTAAGGCCCACCGCCGCGCTGCCTGGCCTATGCCCGATAAGCTGGATGACTGGCGGAGCTGGCAAATCGCTTTAGCTCGATATGCCTTTTGCTCGCAATTTGTTTCAGGTAAAAAGGTGCTGGACATAGCCTGTGGGGGCGGTTATGGCTCCTATTATCTCTACGATAAAGGAGCCCAAATGGTAGTTGGCGGTGATATGTGGCCGGAGGCGGTTCAATATGCTACCCGTTGCTACGGGGGGGAGAACACCCACTTTTTACGCCTGGACGCCTGCCATCTACCTTTCCCAAACGCATATTTTGATGTGGTGGCTTCTTTTGAGACCATCCGCTACATGCCAGACCCCGCTCAGTTTGTGGTTGAGTGCCTTCGGGTTCTAAAATCCGGCGGGCTATTTATATGCTCTACTCCTAATCGAGAGGCTACATCCAACGAATCCCATACCGAGCTTGTATCGTGGGCGGGAAATGAGTTTAACAGGGTGAAGTTTCAGAAGTTATTAGATAAATACCTTATATTTGTTCAAGTGTATGACCTCAATCCAATCCCATCCGGGAATGGGAAGACGGGCAGGCTGGTTTCATGGGGAGGTAAGATAGTCCTATCCCTGGGCCGCATACCTGGTGTTATACCCCTGGTAAACTCGGTGGTCGGGCTTTTCTACCCGAGGTACCGGCTGGTGTGCCTGGAGAAAGTGGTAGATTGGGATGGGATGCTTGACCCGACCCTCAAGCCCTATCTCTTACAGGATGGGGCAAGACCTGGCACCTGCATCGTTGCAGTAGGAAGGAAACCTGATTCGATTAGTCAAGCGAAGCCTGTAATATGAATTAAAACTGTTATCAAATCCAGAACTAACTTTTCGCATGGTTAAACGTTATATAATGGGTAGTTTTAGGTAAAAATAGCCTGATAATGGAAAGAGTATTTTGGAAAACGACATATGGCAGAAACGAGCTCCAGTCTATGACAAGCTGGAGTGGGTTCACAAGAATGATTTTCTGGATTTCTTCAAGCGATCTTGCGACGTAAGGGATTGCTATTCTGTCCTGGATATGGGCTGTGGCACCGGTATAGTAACTGAACTTCTAGCCGAACATGTGAAGCTGTTCATAGGCGTCGATGACTCGATGGCGATGCTGCACGAAGCAACAGCGAAAAGCTCTCCAAATGGGAAGCGGGCGCACTATGTCCTTCAGGACGCCCAGGCGATGGCATTTCGCGACAACGTCTTCGATCTGGTAACCGCCCGTATGTCGTGCCACCACATAGATGATGTGCAACAGTCGGTACGCGAAGCCTACCGGGTACTGAGACCGGGAGGAAGGTTGCTGGTTTGCGAGGGAGTGCCACCAGACGAAAGGGTGAGAGAAAGATACGAGCAGATATTCTCGTTGAAAGAGAAAAGGCACACTTTTCTGGAGGCAGACCTGATTGACCACCTGGCTCGAGCCAGCTATAAGAATATAGCTGTAGCCCCTTACTTCATGCGGGGTGTTAGCCTCACGAACTGGCTGACCAATTCGGCAGTGGAGGATGGCGTGGCACAGGAGATATTCCGTCTCCATCGCGACGCCGACAAGCATTTCAAGAAGGTATACAAGTTGCAGATGCTCGACGGAGATATTATCATGGATTGGAAATTCATTATTGCAAGTGGAGAGAAATGAGCTTTTCAAGGCCCACGATTTCGGAACTGCGCAGCGTTTATCCTGAAACAAAAAAGAAATTCGATAAAGGAAACCTATGGGGTTTTCTCGTATTACGCTGGACCTCGTTTTATCCCACCTGGCTATTGATACGGTTGGGTTTTTCCCCGAACGCCGTTACTATCCTCAGTCTTGTGGCAGGAGTTGCCGGCGCCGCCCTTCTGGCTATCGGGAGAAACGAAATGGATATCGTTGGAGCGGCGCTGATAAATCTGTGGAACTGGCTGGACTATGTGGATGGCAACATCGCCAGATACAAAAGGACTGAAACTAGCTACGGCCATTTCATGGACGAAACTGTGGGTAACGTAGTCATAGTAGCGATGGGAATAGGCTCTGGAATAGGAGCGTACAATGGCAACAGCCCGAAATTTCTGCCGTTTCTCCAGGAGCATGGAATACCAGGTTTGTTCCTGGTGGCGTTGGCGTTGCTGGGGGTGTGGGCATACACACTCCGTTTCTTGTTCAGGCACTTACGGCAGCATTTCGCCAACACGTTCCCATCCGCTAGCGTAAGCCCGGAACTGACCGGGGTTGAAAGAGGGTACCAAAAGATATCTTCCGTGATAGACCACGCTGTTTCGCTATTACCACCTCTATTACTTTACGATGCTATCTTTTCCGGCATGGGCGCCTTCATCGTTGTTTATGCCTTTCTGTTCACGGTAAGCGCGGCCATTTCACTGATGCAGCTAGTAATTATGGCCAAGAGGAGTCTGGTAGGAAATGTCGGCCGAGGCGGGGATCACAGTGGCAACAAGGTCACTGACCCGGTGCGCTCTATGCCCGAAAAAACCAACCGCCGGATACAGACGTGAAGAAGTCCAATATCCTCGCCATAGTCCCGGCGCGAGGCGGCTCCAAGGGGCTGCCACGGAAAAATATCAGGCCGCTTGCTGGAAAGCCGCTGATATACTATTCTATAGCAGAGGCTAAGGCTTGCAGCCTTCTGGATAGGGTGATAGTTTCCACTGAGGATGAGGAGATAGCTCGGATTGCCCGGAGCTACAGTGCCGAGGTTATTCTCCGCCCTGTGGAGTTGGCTCAGGATAATACACCCTCAATCCCGGTTTTCCGGCACGTGGTTGAATACCTGAAACAAAAAGAGGGCTATTCTGCTGACATTATCGTTATCCTCCAACCCACATCACCGCTGAGGACAAAGGATGATATTGAGATTTGCATAAAAAAGTACCTTACCCACAAATGCGATTCTGTCATAAGTGTCTGTCCTGTCGAACACCCTCCGAACTGGATTTATCGTCTGGATAATGATAGGATGACTCCATTCCTGGAGGAAAGCAAGAGGGTGCTCAGACGGCAAGATGCCCCTCCTTTATATCGGCTTAATGGGGTGGTTTATGTGTCTAGTGGGGATTGGATAATGAAAAACGATAGTATGGTTGGGGAAAATTCGCTTGCATATGTAATGCCCCCTGAGCGTTCCCTGGATATAGATACGGAGATGGACTTCGCGATAGCAGAATCCTTGCTAAAAAGGATAGCTTAAGAGCCTTTACGATGCCAACAGATAAAATAAAAATCTCTCATCACGCCATTGGAAATGGTCAACCCTGCTTCATCATCGCTGAGGCAGGTGTCAACCACAATGGAGACATTCGTCTGGCTAAGAAGCTGATAGATGTGGCAAAAGAGGCTGGCGCTGATGCTGTCAAATTTCAGACCTTTACCGCCGAAGAGATAGTTTCGCCGGACGCCCCGAAGGCTGAGTACCAGAAGGTTACTACCGGCGCTGGTGAATCCCAGTATGAGATGATTAAAAAATTGGAGCTGTCCCGCGATGATTTCAAAAAGCTCTATAGCTATGCCAGAACAAAAGGAATCATGTTCCTTTCCACCCCCTTTGACAGGGGTAGCGCGGATTTTCTGGATAAATTGGGTGTTGCTGCCTTCAAGATACCTTCAGGGGAAATAACCAATTTCCTGCTTCTCAAACATATCGCCTTAAAAGGCAAATCCATCATCCTTTCTACCGGGATGGCCACGCTTGGGGAAATAGAAACAGCCCTCAACGTATTGTCCGGTGCCGGGGCCAAAGATATCATCTTACTACACTGCATCACCAGCTACCCGGCTAAGCCAGAGGACATGAACCTGCGGGCCATGCAGACTTTGCGGCATGCTTTTGGCTACCCTGTGGGCCTCTCCGACCACACGCTTGGCCTCACTATCCCTGTAGCTGCTGCTGCGTTGGACGCCGGCCTTATTGAAAAGCACTTCACCCTGGATAGAGAACTACCAGGCCCTGACCACCGGGCCTCCTTGGAACCCCGTGAGCTAAAAGCCATGGTGAACGCTATCCGGGATGTGGAGAAGGCGCTGGGAAATGGCATAAAAAAGCTGACAAAAGAGGAAGAGGTTAACAAGCTGGTGGTCCGACGAAGCCTGGTTGCCAGAGTAGCCATCCCGAAAGGCGCTGCCATTACGGAGGATATGTTAGACGCTATGAGGCCAGCCACAGGCATTGAACCCTCAGAGTTAAAACTTGTTGTGGGGAAAGTAGCCAGAACGGCTATAAAGCGCAATCAATTCATAATGATAGATGATCTGCAAGGATAGGACTGTGCGGATAGTATTTTTTGTGGTTGTTAACATCGGATTGTCTTGCCTCAAAGGTTTGCTGGAGAGCGGAGCTAATGTAGCTGGTATATTTACCGCCAACAAGCAGGATATGGTAAAAACGTCGGGGATGCACCCTGACTATTTCAGCGAGTTTGACGATTTAGCTAAAGCTTACAATATTCCGTTGTACAAAGTAAGGGATGTCAGCGTACCTATAGATATTGAGAGCCTGAAGCGCCTGCGCCCCGATATTATCTTTTTCATTGGCTGGCCTCAAATGGTGAGAGAAGATGTTTTGCGCCTGCCACCTCATGGTTGCGTAGGGATACACCCTACACTTCTACCCCAGCGGCGGGGTGGGGCGCCATTGAACTGGTGCCTTATTGACGGCCTGGATAGAAGCGGCGTCAGCCTGATATACTTGGAGTCTGGCGTTGATTCCGGTGATATAATAGCCCAGAGACCGTTCAAAATTGAATTGGAAGATAATATTAAAACAGTGCTGGACAAAGTAACCGCTATATCAGCAGAAATGGTCAAAGAAAGCTATCCCCTCCTGGAAAAAGGTATAGCGCCGCGCATACCACAAGACCACCGTATAGCTACTTATACGTGGCGAAGACGGCCTGAGCAGGGTCTGATTGATTGGAATCGTACCAGCTTGAGCCTTTACAATTGGGTTAGAGCTTTATCCTCGCCATTCCCGGGGGCTTTTACATTCTGTAACGGGCGTAAATTGCTGGTCTGGGAAGCCGGGCTGGTTAAAAGCTACCGACCTCCACTGAATGCCGTCCCGGGTCAGCTAGTGGAAATCTGGGAAAACCAGGGTGTTATAGTTTCTACAACAGACCATTGTATCCTTATTAAAAATCTCCAGTGGGAGTCTGCCCCTGATATACAACGAGCAGATCTTTTTATGAAAGCTAACAATATCCCCATAGGGACAGTATTGGGAGGGTGCAGGTGAGCAGGGTACTGGTTATAGCGCCCCATCCGGATGATGAAGTATTGGGTTGTGGAGGTACAATCGTCAGACATGCCAGGGAAGGGCAGGTTTATCTGTGTATTGTTACGAGAGCCTATCCACCGGAATGGCCCGTGGAGCAGATAAAAAAGAGAAAAAGGGAAGTGCTAAGGGTAAATAAAATACTCGGTATTAAAAAAACTTTTTTCCTGAATTTGCCTACGGTAAAACTGGACACCTTGCCCCAAAAGGGGTTAAATGAGTTAATTACCGGCGTGGTGCAGAAAATAAAGCCAGAAATCGTTTACATCCCGCACAGAGGGGATTTAAATAAAGACCATAATATTGTATTCGATGCTGCAATGGTTGCCTTGAGGCCCAGGTCTAACTCAGCGCCTATAAAAGTGCTATCCTACGAGACCCTCTCCGAGACAGAGTGGTCAGCGCCTTTAGTAGAGAATTATTTTATACCCGATGTATATGTAAATATCTCCGGGACGCTGGAGCTAAAGCTAAAAGCAATGTCCGAATACAAGCTAGAACTGAAGGAATTCCCCCATCCCCGCTCTCTGGAAGCCCTCACCGCTCTAGCCAGATTGAGAGGCTCGACTATCGGAGTTGAAGCCGCCGAGGCATTTATGCTAATCAGGGAAATATGGCGATAGATGATATGTTGAGAAATATTGCGGTAGTCACCGGTACCAGGTCAGAATATGGCATCCTGAACCCGGTCATGAAAGCAATCAAGGGGCATTCCGGGCTGGAATTGAGTCTGGTTGTGACCGGCATGCATCTTTCCCATGAATTTGGCTATACTGCGCGGGAAATCGAAAAGGATGGCTTTACTATTGATGCCCGGGTGGATATGCTTTTAAGCAGCGATACCTCAGCCGCCATGGCCAAATCCATCGGTCTGGGAATTCTTGGTATGGCCCAGACCTGGGAGCAACTGAAGCCCGATGTTATTCTGGTTTTAGGAGATAGGGTTGAGCCGCTAGCTGCTGCCGTTGCCGGGGCTTACATGAATATACCGGTGGCCCATATCCACGGGGGCGATAACCCCAGGGCAGGATTGGATGAATATGCCCGCCATGCCATCACCAAGCTATCCCATATCCATTTCCCGGCTACTCAATCCAGCGCAGAGCGAATTATTCGTATGGGGGAGGACCCCTGGCGGGTTCACATGGTCGGGTCTCCCACTTTAGATAGCATCCTGGGTGCACCGCTTCTATCCTCCGACGCATTATCCATGGAACTTTCTTTTAATATATCGGAGCCTCTTATCCTAGCGGTGCAGCACCCCGTAACCACCCAGCCGGAGCAAGTGGTGACTCAGATAAAGGAAACTCTGGAAGCAATTAAGGAGTTGGGCCATCAAACAGTGCTTATCTATCCCAACTCCGACGCCGGCGGACGAGCTATGATAGGGGTAATTAAAGAATATGAGCATTTTCCGTTCATCAAAACCTTCCAGAGCCTGCCCCACCAAACTTATCTCAGCCTGATGCTGGCAGCCAGTGTCATGGTGGGCAATTCCAGCAGTGGAATAATAGAGGCGCCATCTTTTGGTTTACCGGCGGTAAATATTGGCATCCGCCAGGAGGGGCGTGAGAGGGGGAAAAATGTTATTGATGTGGGGTACAATAAACGAGAGATAGTTGGGGCCATTCAAAAGGCTCTTACGGATCAGGTTTTCCTGCCTGAAGTCAAGAAGTGCCGGAATCCATACGGGGATGGGAAAGCCGGTCCGAGGATAGCCGAAATCCTGAGTCAAATAGAAATTACCCCAAAACTATTAGAAAAAAAAATAGCTTACTAGGAGCACTATGCGTTTTGAACACTGGGAATACCCTCAAATAGAGGAAGGGAAGTTAACCAAATACAACTGGATGGTGCAGAATAAGGACAAGCTGAAGCTAGGCTACATGACCGATATCGGCGCTTTTACCTATATTAATGCAGGGGAAGGAGTTATCATAGAGGACGAAGTACAGATAGGTTCTCATTGCTCTATATACTCTGTTTCCACAATAGATAATAAAAATGGGCCGGTGGTTCTAAAAAAGAACTGCAAGATC
>JACVQG010000371.1 GCA_015661045.1 Dehalococcoidia bacterium
AGAGTTTTTTGACAATTATGGCTATTTGTAATACCATAATCGCTATAATTCCAATTAAGCACATCTACTGTTAAAGGGAAATACTGTCTTTAATCTGAGTTTTGGGGTGAAAAATGGTTGAGGCCCTGGAGACCATTCGACAGGTAAATGCTTCCTTTCCCTTCACCGGCCCGGTGAAACGGTGGAAGGCAAACGGCGGTAAGGTTATCGGCTGGTCATGTATCTTCGTTCCTGAGGAGATAATCATAGCCGCAGGCATGTTGCCGTACAGGATAACCGGCGATTCGCAGGAGTTGCTCCTGGAAAATGCCAATGCGTATATCTATACAAATAACTGCTCCTTTATGCGGACCTGCTATGAGCTGGCGAACACTGGTGAGCTAAAATTCCTCGACGGTTTTGTACCCGCTTTCCTGTGCCGCGGTATGCGGCTTCTCACCGAGGTGTGGACGCATCATATTGATATCCCTGTTATATATGCTGTAGATTCTCTTATTTCCACGAGGAATTGGAGGAATTCAAACGGCGGCTGGAAGCCCTCTCCGGAGCGCCGATTACACCGGAGTCGTTAAGGGCGGCGATAAAGGAGTGCAACCATACCCGGCAGCTTCTCCGCACCCTTTATGAATTGCGTAAAGCTGATAACCCTCCAATGGGTGGCGCTGACCTGCTGGAGGTATCCAATGCAGCAGTCAGGATGCCCAAGTCGGAGTTCAATGATATAGCCGGGAAGCTTTTAAAAGAGGTCCAGGGGCGCTCGATTAAGAGCCGGGCGCGCCTCATGCTTTGCGGAAGTATTCTGAATAACCCGCAGTTCATCAGGGGAATAGAAGGGTGTGGAGGGCTGGTGGTGACGGATGAGCTATGCACTGCATCGCGGTATTGGGAGAAGGATGTGGACGAGGCGGGCGAGCCAATGGCTGCGCTGGCAGAACGCTATATGAGCCTTACTCCCTGCGCCTGTATCGAGCCTCCTCAGCTACGGGTCAACAAGATTCTGGAGAAGATTAAGGAATACCGGGTGGATGGCGTGGTAATAGAGCTGGTGGGCAGGTAAAAACCAGGGTTGAAGCTTTTATGGAAATACTGGAGAGCTAACTCTTTATATCGGTAGCATAGGCGTCTCTGCCTGTGCGAAAACGAAAAGGACCGTGATACAGAGCACTAGAGGAGCGATTTAATGAAGCCGATTACTGACCTGGCTATGTTCGAGCAAACGATAATAATCCTGCAAAATGTCTACGAGCACAGGAAAAGCCACCCCACCTTCAAGAGCGCTGAGCTTTACTACAAGGTAATATTCGATACTTTCAACAGAGTCAAAGAGGCTTCGCTCGAGGGGAAACCGTGGGTGGCTTGCAGCTTTGGTTCGCCCTATGAGATTTTCGTAGGTATGGATATTCCCTGTGCCATCCAGGATGTGCTTAGTGGAGTCCTGGCTACGCTAACCAAGTCCCATGAGGAGCTTTATAACGCCGCCACAGCTATCGGCATCCGCCCCGATGTTTGCTCTGCCCAACGCTTGCCGGCCGGGGTATATGCCAAGGGTTGGTTACCCAGACCTTCGGCAACAGTCTATACAAATCTGGGTGGGTGTGACAGTTCGGGGGGAGTCGGCGCTGTAGTAGCGCATCTGGCCGGAGTTCCCAGTTTTCTGTTTAGTTTCCCCCACTACTGGCAGAAGAAAAGCGCGGTGGAGCACCGCACCAGGGAAATCCAATCGCTGGTGGCTTTTCTGGAGAAGACCACCGGGAAAAGGTTGGACATGGATAGGCTCAGGCAAGCATTAGTTAATACGGGCCGCCAGGTGGAACTAATTCGTGAGATTAACGGCCTGAGGCGGGTGGTGCCTTGCCCTCTCAGCGCCAGGATATCAAATCAGGCCCACTGGATGGCCTGGATTACGGCGGGCAGGCCGGAGGGTGTAGAGTATTTTACATGCCTGAGGGATGAGCTCAAGGCAAAGGTAGCCTCAAAGACAGGGGCGGCTGAGACCGAAAAGTACCGGTTGTTAAGCCTGTTTACTATGCCCCAGAATCAGATGGCCTTCTACGACTGGGCGGAGAAAGAGCTAGGGGCAGTCTTCTTTGAGCCGGGCTACTGGCGGTGGAGAGATTGGGAGCCAGACCTCGCCAATCCGCTCAGGAGTGTGGTGCTAAGGACCAGCTCGGAGCCATATTACCGGTGGTACCACTCTCTGGAAGAATTGATGTCAATGACTATGGAAGAGGCTGAAGAAGTAAAGATAGATGCCGCAATCAATTTCTACAACGAGAGATGCAGCCTGGGCGGCGCTCTGGCCACTACTATCAAAGAGCGCCTCCAGAAGAGTCTCAATATCCCCACACTCACCCTGGGTGTGGACATGATTGACCCATCTCCAACTCTGGCAAGGACGATGCAGGAAAGCTTGACTGAATTCCTGCCCACGGTGAGCGCGGCAAAACGGGAGCAGATTCGCTCGGCATAAAAGGGGACTTTTAAACCGGGCTTTACTGGACACTTCCCGAACTTCTGTTTGAGAAGAATATCTTGATTCCAGGCGTACAAGAGTCACCCGTCACCTGGTTTTACAAAATATGATAAAGGTAATACAATGTTACTACAATGATGTAACCAGGGGGATTAGACTATGTTAAA
>JACVQG010000372.1 GCA_015661045.1 Dehalococcoidia bacterium
TCCCTCCGCTGCCACCAGCCCTATTTCCGCCGACGGCCAGGCATAGACCACATCCGTACCTAAATACTTAGAGCCCATGGCAATATAAGCCCCGGCAAAAGCCTTGCCCACTATCACTGTAATTTTGGGTACCGTGGCCTCGGAAACAGCATATAGGAGAGAGGCGCCGCGGTAGATCATACCTTCCTTTTCCTGCTGGGAGCCGACAAGGTAAGCGGGAGTGCTTACCACAAAAATCACGGGGATATTAAAAGCATCGCAGAAACGGATAAACCGGGCCGCCTTTTCAGCGGCTTTGGTAGTAATAGCGCCAGCCATGAACATAGGATTGTTGGCTATAATGCCGACTGAATTGCCGTCAAGACGGGCGAAGCCCACTATCATGCTCTTGGCAAAATCCTTGTGTATTTCAAAGAACTTACCATTATCAACAATTTCCTGGAGAATCTGGTGCATGTCGTACGGCACACGAGCGCCACCCCCTACTATTTCCAGCAACTTCTCGCTGGTACGCTGGGGGCTATCGTTGTTCACAACACGGGTGGGTTTCTCGCGGCAATTCTGAGGCATGTAACTTAATAAGTCTTTTATTCCGTCAATAGCTGCCCTGTCATCTTTGGCGACCACATGGCAAACGCCGCTTACCGAGGCGTGCATCCTGGCGCCGCCCAACTCCTCCACACTTATCTTCTCGCCGATAACGGATTCCACCAGAGGCGGCCCGGCGATAAAAGCAGCGCCATCCTGCGTCATAAAGATAAAATCGGTAAGCCCCGGTGAATATGTCTGGCCTCCTGCAACCACTCCCAACATGCCAGAAATCTGGGGAACAACGCCCGAATAGATGGAGTTCAGATAGAACAAATTACCATATTCCCTTGAAACTGCCAGAAACTCCTGTAGCCTGGCGCCCGCGGATTCGTGGAAGCCTACGATGGGCATTCCCCACTGGCCTGCCATTTCGGTAATCTTGGCAATCTTCTTACCGTGCATCTCGCCCATAGTGCCGGTGATAACCGTATAGTCCTGGGCAAAAGCGGCCACCTGACGCCCATTCACCTTGCCGTAGCCGGTAATGACGCCATCGGATGGCGCTGAAACCTTGTCCATGCCGTAGCCGGTAATGACGCCATCGGATGGCGCTGAAACCTTGTCCATTCCGAACTCCCGTCCGAGGGGTTTGGCAAACATGTCCAGTTCGATAAAAGTCCCCGTGTCAAAGAATGTGTCCAGTCTCTCCCGTGCGGTAAGGTGCCCTGATTGATGCTGTTTATCAATTTTATCCTTGCCGCCAGCCAGTTTAACCTCCGCCTGAAGGCGGTTTAGCTCGTCCACTTTGCGGGCCATAGCTTCATGTCGTTCTGTCATTTCTTAACTCCTTTGTTATTTGGAAATAACCTCACCCTCGACCCGCCGAGGCGGGTGCCCGCTTCTCCGTTGACAGAGAGGGGGAACGATACATCGGAGGGGGTGAAATCTAGTTTCGTCCTTCGTGGTCCGACTGAGGCTAATTGCAATACTCATGGCTTGTTGCCGCCAACGAGGCATACTTTGTCCTCATAGCGGGCCAATGTAAAAATAAGGTCAGCCAGCCGGTTGAGGTATCTCAACACCTCGTCATTGGGCAGCATCCCGGCCTGCTTAAGCTCTACGCCCCGCCGCTCCGCCCGCCGGACTATAGTTCGGGCCATGTCCAGAGAGGCTGAACCCAGGCAGCCGCCGGGGATAATAAACGCCTTTGGTATCTCTATCTCTGCTTCGAACTCGTCAATGAGCTTCTCCAGCCTCTCTACCATAGCAGCGGTGACGGTTTTAAAGCGTTTGACCAGTTGAGGGTACTGTTCAGGAGGAGTAGCCATTTCAGCCCCCACGGTGAATAGCTCCTCTCCGAGCGACAGCAGGATGGGTTTGATGCGGGGGGTGACCCAGTTGCGGGCTACCCCTAAAGCTGAGACTGCTTCATCAATAGTACCGTAGGCTTCACATCGAGGATCCGACTTGGGCACACGGGAGCCAAAAAGCAGGCTGGTCTCTCCCTGGTCGCCCCGTTTGTTGAAGGTTTTCAACCTTGCCTCCTGGGTGAAAAATTTAAGTCCAGCAGCCTGTCATTCTGAACCCCGACTTGTCGGGTGAAGAATCTGGGGAGGGGCATCACTTCGTATCTGATTGGCCCACCACCCCAGACCCTTCGCTTTGCTCAGGGTGACATTATTGGCGCTTTTTGCAAGAGGTTCCACTAATAACAAAATAAAGGAGTTTATTTTCGTAGTCGTATTTACAATTATTAAGTAAAATCCCCCTACGCCCCCTTTTCCAAAGGGGGAGACCTTAAAACCTCTCCCTTTCGTAAAGAGCCTGCCCTGAGCTTGCCGAAGGGGAGATTGAGAGGGATTTTAGCCATCCACCCCATAAACCCATATTCCTATTCGCAGAAATCACAGGGGTTCTTCAGGGCCGAAATATACAAAGGTGGTAACTGTTGCCTTCGGCTGAGTAGTATTCTACTACGAAGCTGGGGGTATGTAAACAAGATTGTAGGGGCAATTCATGAATTGCCCCTACACTTCGCTATTCTGTTTACCGTACAGGGAGTGAGTGTCGAAATGAAATAGCTGCCCAATAACATCGTCTATTCCCCGGACAAAATGTCAAAGCAAATAATATAGCAAATATCAAGTTAACTTAAAGGCTGCTATAAGTTATTTATAAGTCATCTTAACAGGCGTAACGGATTACACGAGAGGTCGCGGGCTGGCGCCAAAGGTGGCTAATGAGGATGGCATCGTCCGTTGGACAGAATGGTAGGCACCCAGACTATTCCTGGTGCTTTGCGGTATATGTAGGGGCAATTCAAAGATGGCACGATAATAACCAAAGAGGCAATTTTTGAGGTGGCAAATTAGTTCCACAAAATATGTAGCGGCAATTCACGAATTGTCGGTAACGGGATTAGGCGTAGCATGCTGCGCCCCTACGATTTCAAAAACCAGACGTCAAAACTCCACCACAAACTTCCCATTTTTATATAACAGCTCGTTGTCCACCCATATTTCACCGCCATCCCGCAGGTCGCATATCATATCCCAGTGGATAGCCGAATCGTTTTTACTACCCGTCTCAGGATATCCAGCACCCAGCGCCATGTGGAAGCTGCCGCCAATCTTCTCATCGAACAGTATTTCACGGGTGAAACGCTGGATGGCATCGTTGGTGCCGATGGCAAATTCACCTACATAACGGGCGCCGATATCGGTATCCAGCGTCTTATTCAGAAAGATTTCATTCTTCTCGGCAGTAGCCTTGACCACCTTTCCTTTTTCAAACCACAGACGGACACCGGTAACCTCTCTACCTCCATAAATAGCCGGGTAGGAGAAATAAACATGGCCCTCAACACCATCCTCCACCGGCCCGGTAAAGACCTCACCATCGGGCATGTTAAAATGGCCATCGCAGTTCACAAAATTGCGGCCTGCGATATTAAGGCGCAGGTCGGTTTCCTTTCCC
>JACVQG010000107.1 GCA_015661045.1 Dehalococcoidia bacterium
TTAGATGAAAACTGTGTCATTATGGTCGCCGAAGCCTTCCATTGGAAAATAGCAAAATACTGGTGACCCAAGCTCCTAGATTATCTCAAAATGAGCTTGGTGTGCAAAAGTAGCAAGTCAAAGCTCAACCTCACCCTCGGCCCCGACATGTCGGAGCCACCCCCTCTCCGTCGACGGAGAGGGGGACAGGGGGGAGAGGTTCAAGCAATCGCAAAGACTCACTGTACTCTGCCTACATTTTGAGATAGTTTCTAAATGATAACAATAAGATGGCACATCCCCCACCCTGAGATTCTTCGCTTCGCTCCTCCGAGTAAAACATCGAAGTCCGATACCCGCTCGGACAGAATGACAGCATTACCAGACTATTTTCATTCTTCGCAGTGTCCCGATGAATCGGGACTTTACTAAGACTCTACAGGAGGTGGATTTTATACACTTCAGCCACTAGCAACGCTTAGTAGAATATCTTATAATTACATGGTATGCCCACTGACCTTATTTCCAACACAAAACTCATCGAAATGTTAGGCCCCTTACCCGAACCTTTAGTACAGCCGCCGTTTATCGTCGTTAGCGGCTTACCGGGCACGGGAAAATCCTACTTTAGCAGACGACTGGCTGAAAAGCTGCCCTGCATTATCCTGGAAAGCGATTGGATCCGTCAGCAGCTTTATAAAAGCCCGACATACAGTATTGAGGAAAGCTCCCGCCTGTTCCAGGTCATACATAGCCTCATTGAGGAATTGCTTGGCAAAGGAATCCCTGTTATCCTTGACGCAACTAATCTTTCGGAACGTAACCGGGAAACCCTGTATCACATAGCTGATAAGCTGAAAGCGAAACTAATTCTGGTTCGGGTTGAAGCTCCCCCAGACGTAGTTAAGCAACGATTGGAAGCGCGTTCGTCCGGATATAACCCGGTCGATAATTCCCGGGCTGACTGGGAGGTATACCAGCGAATGAAATCCTCGGTCGAGAAATTAGCCCGGCGCCATTTCGCCGTAGATACATCCCGTGATTTAACCCCGGTTATTGATAAAATCCTCCGGGAGGTGAAACGATGAGCGGAATATCTGGTTTCAATGGAAAGATACTCAGGGTGGACCTGTCTCAGGGCGCTGTCACCACTGAAGAACCGGGGGATGATTTCTATCGAATGTATTTTGGCGGCAGCGGCTTTGTTGCCTATTTTTTACTCAAAGAGGTCAAATCAGGGACCGATGCCTTCAGTCCTGATAACCGTATAATATTTGCTTCCGGCCCCATAACAGGCTCACCGGTTGGCGGCTGCGGACGGCATGATGTCGGCGCTAAGTCACCCCTCACCGGAGGCTTCGGCGATGCCCAGTCAGGGGGCTATTGGGGAAGCGAGCTTAAGTTCTCTGGATTCGATGCCATAGTAATCCAGGGTAAAGCGGCAAGGCCAACCTATCTGCTCATCCAGGATGGCAAAGCTGAACTAAAGGACGCCAGCCATCTGTGGGGCAAAACCACCGGCGAAACCCAAAACCTACTCCGACAGGAACTAAACGAGCCGGGACTGCGAGTAGCCCAAATCGGCCCTGCCGGCGAGAAACTGGTGCGTTACGCCTGCGTTATCAACGACCTGCATGATGCCGCCGGCCGCACCGGACTGGGCGCTGTAATGGGTTCCAAGAACCTCAAGGCAATTGCGGTCAGGGGACATAACCACCCGCCGTTTGCCCACCCTGAGACAGTATCCACGCTTGGCCGGTGGCTGCGGGATAATGTTATGTTACTGGCCAAACCCCTTTACGATATGGGCACCTCCCGGCTGGTAATGGGCTTGAACAAATCCGGTGGCCTGCCTACCCGCAACTTCCAGACCAGCTTTTTCGAGGGCGCTTCTAAAATCTCCGGCGAGACAATGCGTAATACCATGCTCACCGGGCGGCATAGCTGTTACGCTTGCCCTGTACGGTGCAAGCGGGTGGTGGAGGTAAAAGGGCCGGTTTATCAGGTAAGCCCGGAATACGGCGGCCCGGAATATGAGACCATCGCAGCCTTTGGTTCCGATTGCTGTATAGACGACTTACCGGCTATTGCCAAAGCCAACGAGCTATGTAACGCCTACGGACTCGATACTATCTCTACGGGAGCTACCATCGCTTTTGCAATGGAATGCTTTGAAAATGGTCTCCTGACAGCGCAAGACACCGGCGGCGTGGAGCTTCGGTTTGGCAATGCCCCTGCAATGGTGGAAATGGTGGAGAGGATCGCTCAGCGGCGCGGCCTCGGTAATATCCTGGCAGAGGGAACGGCCAGGGCCGCCCAAAAAATAGGTAACGGCGCCGAAAAATTCGCCATGCATGTCAAGGGGCAGGAAGCTCCCATGCACGAGCCCCGATTAAAGCAAGGGCTGGGATTAGGTTACGCCCTGTCACCCACCGGCGCCGACCATTGTCACAACCTCCACGACATCTACTACACTGCCAAAGGCCCGGGCCTGGAGAACTTTAAAGCCCTGGGCGTTATGCAGCCACTACCTGCATCAGACCTTAGCCCGGCCAAGGTGCGAATGCTCCTGTATAATTCTCAATGGATGTGGGTTTTAAATAGCCTGGTATATTGCCTTTTTGTCCCCTTAAACTACGAGCAGATTACTGAGCTTACAAAGGGTGTAACAGGTTGGAATGTAAGTCTGTGGGAACTGATGAAGGTTGGCGACAGGGTGCGGACTATGGCCCGGGAATTCAATATTCGTCAGGGATTAGGGCCTCCAGAAGATGAATTACCGCATCGGTTCTTTACCCCGCCAACTACCGGCCCGTTGAATACTACAGCCATCAACGAATCCAAACTGGCCCAGGCCAGAAAAACCTATTATGCTATGACTGGCTGGGATGAGAATGGCAAACCACAGCCCGAAAAATTAGCTGAACTTGGCCTGGACTGGCTGGTATAAATAGCCTACCACCGGCTTTTTGGTTATTAAAAAAATATATTTATACACAGCTATTGTGTCATTGTCACGAAAATAAGTATATTGGTTAGTGAGGTGGCTGGCTAAAATCCCTCTCAATCTCCCTTTACGAAAGGGAGAGGTTTTAGGTCTCCCCCTTTGGAAAAGGGGGCGTAGGGGGATTTTTACTTAATAATTATAAATACTGCTGCGAAAACAAACTGCTTTATTTTCAGCCTTCGCGGTGTCCCGATATATCGGGGCTTCGCTTCGCTCGCAATGGCAGAGTAAAATGGAGGTAAATTTTGGACATAAAGGTCATTTCAGGGGATATTACTAAACTGGAGACTGATGCCATCCTTGTCGGCCACACGGAAGGCGAAAGTAAACCCGGTGGAGTACTGGCACAGGTAGACCAGGCGCTCGGCGGGGAAATCAGCCGCCTTATTTCCGATGGGGCTATCAAAGGAAAACTCAACGAGATTAACATCATCAACACCCTGGGCCGCCTTCCTGCCCGCAGGGTTGCGATTGTGGGTCTGGGTAAAGGAGCGGAGATCAATGTCAACCGCCTGCGGGGAGCTATCGGTGAAGCCTTCCGCGCCCTGCGACGAGCCAGCGCCCAGAAGGTAGCGACTGCTATTACCAGAGACTGGGGCATACAGGAAACAGATACGATTGCCCAGACTATAGCAGAAGGCAGCCTGCTCGGCCTTTATACTTTCCGTCATCACATTACCAAACCCCCTGAGTTCAAAGAGATTGAGGAATTACTCCTTGTAGGACCAAAACCGTTTCAACGTCAGGTTGCCGAGAAGGGTCTCCGTACAGGCAAAATCCTCGCTGAAGCTACCATTAAATGCCGCGACATGGTAAATGAGCCAGCCAACGTCATGACCCCAACGGAGCTGGCAGCCAAAGCCAAACAGGTTGCGAAGACCTATGGCCTGGAGTGTACTATCCTGGAACGGGAAGACATGAAGAAATTGGGTATGGGCGGTCTACTGGGCGTCTCCCAGGGGAGCGTGGAACCTCCTAAGTTCATCATCCTGCGTTACTGGGGAGCCGATAAAAAGCAAACCCCTATCGGTTTTGTAGGCAAGGGGATTACCTTCGATTCCGGCGGAATATCCCTTAAACCATCCGAGAACATGGGCGATATGAAGGAAGATATGGCAGGAGGCGCAGCCGTTATCTGCGCCCTGGGTGCTATCGCCGAACTCAAATTGAAAGTGAACATTACCGGCCTCATACCAGCTACCGAGAACCTGCCTGGCGGCTCCGCTCAGAGACCGGGCGATATCGTCAAATTCTTGAACGGGAAAACAGCAGAGATTGGTTCCACGGATGCGGAGGGCCGCCTTATTCTGGCCGATGCCCTGAGTTATGCGCGTAAAGAAGATATTTCACCCGTGATCGACCTGGCAACATTAACCGGCGCCTGCATGGTAGCACTGGGAGACCTCTACAACGGCGCTTTTAGCAATCATAAAGAATTTTTAGACCAGGTTGTTAAAGCAGGAGAGTTAGCCGGGGAGAAACACTGGCAATTACCTCTGGTAGAGGAATATAAAGAGCAAATAAAAAGTGATTGCGCCGATATGAAGAACATCGGTGGGAGATATGGAGGCGCCATCACCGCTGCACTCTTTTTATCAGAGTTTATTGAGGACACACCCTGGGTCCATTTAGATATTGCCGGACCTGTCCGCTCCGATAAAGATAAAGGGTTTTTGGTAAAAGGCGCTACGGGTATCGGGGTGCGTACCCTTGTCAACCTTGCTATGGAACGGGCGAAAAAGAAATAGCTTGTTGAGCCTGTTCAGTGACCCGACTTCTCAGGCTATTGCCATTGTGGGATTTAAGGCTTAAAATTGCGTTTTGGGGGTTTCCCCCTTTTTGTAATTTCCTCCACTATTTACATAGCAAGGAGGAATAAGGAGGTAGGGTAAATGAAAATCAAATGGTTAGGCCACTCCTCTTTTCTCCTGACGTCGGAAAAAGGTACTAAAATTATCACTGACCCCTATACAACAGGGGGCGGCTTGAGCTACGGCGAAATAAAGGAATCAGCCGATATAGTGACGGTGAGCCATGAGCATGGCGACCACAATAATGCCGCTGCAGTCGGTGGTAAGCCAGTCGTGGTTAAAGGAGCAGTAAGTCAGGACATCAAAGGGATTAAAATCAAGGGTTTTCCTGTTTTCCACGATGAGTCTAAAGGCAAGGAGCGGGGAACAGTAACATTATTTACCTTTGCAATTGACAAGTTCCGGGTTTGCCATCTGGGAGACCTGGGCCATCTCCTGAGTGAACAGGAAATCAGGGATATCGTCCCCGTTGACGTTCTGTTCATTCCTGTTGGCGGCTTTTATACCATTGACGCTGCCAATGCTACAAAGGTCTGCGACCAACTTAAGCCAAAGGTAGTAATCCCAATGCACTTTAAGACCCCTAAATTGGCTTATCCTCTAGCTGGTGTGGATGAATTCCTCAAGGGCAAAAAATCAGTCAAAAAAGAGACTGGCAACGAAATAGAAGTTAAGGCATTACCCGCTGCTACAGAGATCTGGGTTCTGCAACCGGCTTTGTAACCGAAGAAATCCCAGGCACTAATTGCCAGGTTCCAAATCCCGATTCCATCGAGGATCCTCGACAAAGTC
>JACVQG010000108.1 GCA_015661045.1 Dehalococcoidia bacterium
CTGACCAGACCCAGGGAAAAAGATTTTACATTTTCGTAGTAATCTTTCCAGGTATATTTATACCAGATGCCCAGCGTCTTTTTACGCATGGCAATTTCGTTATCGCCATATTTCCGGTACTTTTGCAATAATAACTTGGGAAGGGTATCCTCCGCCATAAACTAACTCCTCAGCTATTAGGTCCGGTTTTTACAGGTTCCTCTACTCCCAGGTAGGCTTTAATAACCCTGGGATTAGCTTTAACCTCCTGGGGTGTACCATCGGCAATCTTCTCGCCAAAATCCAGAACTATCACCCTGTCTGCGATATCCATCACAACACCCATGTCATGTTCAATAAGGACTATAGGTATATGTTTCTCCTCAAAAATATCCAGGACAAAGCGGGCCATGTCCTCTTTCTCTTCCACGTTCATACCAGCCATAGGTTCGTCGAGCAATAATAATTTGGGTTCCAGCGCTAAAGCACGTCCCAGTTCCACAAGCTTGCGTTTACCGTAAGGGAGCGCACCCACAATCCGTTTGCGGATGGCCTCCATTTCTAGGAAGTCTATAACGTCCTCAACTATCCGTCGATGTTTAATTTCTTCTGTATGGGCCTTTCCGAAGTAGAGCGCACCCCAGAGAAAGTTGTACTTCATATGTATGTGGCGAGCTGCCAGGAGATTATCAAGGGTAGTCATGCCCGTATAAAGTTCGATGTTTTGAAACGTACGGGCGATTCCCATCTGAGCTCTGCGGTAAGAAGGAAATTTTGTTACATCTATATTGTTAAAAATAATCCGTCCTTTTTGCGGACGGTAAAAACCGTTAATACTATTCAGAAGACTGGTCTTACCGGCCCCGTTGGGGCCGATTATCGCCAGGATTTCCTTTTCCTTTTCCTTGATTTCCAGGCTAACATTTTTCAAAGCCTGTATACCACCAAAACTAAGTGAGATGTTGTCGACTACAAGTGTGGTCTGTTTGCCCGCCGGTGTTTGTTGCATGTTACCCGCCTTAACCCAAGTTGGACTATATTATAGCTGCCCACAATGTTAGAGTCAACATTTATTTTCGTTAATTTCTTCAGGGCTGTGAGCCGTTTTTATAGAGATACTTCCATTTCAGATTTCTCATTCTGCGGTAGATGAACACTGGATTGGCTGACTATGAATGGCAGTAAGGAAAACATTATTGTCAGAATCCGTATGTGAGAAGAATGGGATATTCCCAGCTATACCATGTGCCTGAGGATAATGAGGATTAAAGACGGAGCCAGCCTTTTTCCATTTCGCTTCTTCAAACAACCACCCCTATCCTGTCCCGGCACACCGGTGCCCTCATCCGGCATTACAGACATTAATTAGGTGTATCTCCTCTTTGCCTTATAGTTGCGATGTTTGGAAGCACGATAATCTATCTATCCCTTTGCTTCATAATAGTTCTTTGTGTTACAATGAAACCTCGGAAAGAGTAACTTTTATGACAGAACGCATTCTTATCGGGGTAGCCTGGCCTTATGCCAACGGCTCCCTCCATTTGGGACACATTGCCGGAGCCTATCTGGCTCCGGATATTTTTGCCCGCTATCACCGTCTTAAAGGGCACGAGGTATTAATGGTATCGGGCAGCGATATGCACGGCACGCCTATCACTATCCGGGCAGAGCAGGAAGGCAAAACACCCGTCGAAGTGGCTACTTTCTATCACAACGAATTCAAGGAATGCTGGAAGAAGTTAGGCATCTCTTTTGACCTGTATACCAGCACCGAGACCGAGAACCATAAAAACGTTGTTCAGGACATTTTCCTTACCCTTCTGAAAAAAGACCTGATATATAAAGACTCTATGCTGCAACCGTATTGCCCCCAGTGCCGCCGTTTTCTACCTGACCGCTATGTCGAGGGCATATGTCCCCTGTGTGGATTCACAGGCGCCCGCGGCGACCAATGTGATAAATGTGGCAAACCTCTTAATCCTACTGATTTAAAAGATAGCCGTTGCCGCATCTGTGGCGCCCATCCTCAAACTACTAACTCGGAACATTACTTCCTGCGGCTTAGCGCTATGCAATCGCAACTACTGGAATGGGTTAAAAAACAAAGTCACTGGCGGCCAAATGTTTTAAATTTCACTCAGCGATACTTGGAAGACGGGCTAAAAGATAGAGCTATCACCCGGGACATAGAATGGGGAATCCCCGTGCCCGTGCCCGGTTTTGAGAAAAAGCGGATATACGTATGGTTTGAAGCTGTTATCGGCTATCTCTCGGCATCTATGGAATGGGCTCAGGGACAGCCCGAAAAATGGCGGCCTTTCTGGGAGGGAGACTCAAAGAGTTATTATTTTATCGGTAAGGACAATATCCCGTTCCATACCATGATCTGGCCGGCTATGTTAATGGGGTATAGCGGCCTCAATCTTCCCTACGATGTGCCGGCTAACGAATTCCTTACGCTTCAGGGGGGTAAATTTTCCACCAGCCGCAATTGGGCAGTATGGCTTCCTGACTACCTGGCTACCTATGAGCCAGACCCATTGCGCTACTTGCTATCTGCCAACATGCCCGAAACCGCCGATGCCGATTTTTCCTGGCAGGAATTCTACCGCCGCAACAATGATGAGCTGGTGGCAACTTGGGGTAATCTGGTGCACCGTGTATTGACTATTATCCAACGGAATTTTAGCGGTGTAATTCCACATCCATTTCCGTTGAACGGGATTGACCAAGCATTGCTGACCAAAGCTGAAGAGACGTTTAAAGCTGTGGACCAGTCCCTGGCTAACTGCCATTTCCGCGATGCTATCCGTTCGGCGATGACACTGGCGCAGGAGGCTAACCGATACCTGGAGGAGAAATCACCCTGGAAAAGTAAAGATAGCCAGGCAATAGCCACTACGTTATATGTCGCTCTTTCAGTTATTTCATGTTTAAAAACCATTCTATATCCCTTCTTACCCTTTAGTTCGCAAAATCTACACGAATATCTAGGCTTTCCCGGAAGGGTGGAAACTAACCGGTGGGAATGGCAAAAGCCGTCTCCAGGACAGCAATTGCCAAAACCAAAACCACTGTTTATTAAGTTAGAGGAAAAAATGGTAGAGGCTGAAATGGCCAAGATGGGGGGGGGCTAACCAATGGAGCTTATACAGCTTTCCACTTTATATTCACCAGTCCAATCTGAACTGGTAAAAGTCGAGGAAGGTCTCCAATCCATATATCGAGAAGACTTAAAGAAGGTACCAACCTTGCTCAGTTACCCATTGAAGGTAGCCGGTAAACGGCTGCGACCGGCCCTTACTTTGCTGACTGGCCACTCCTTTGTATATGATACTGAGCGCCTTATCCACATGGCCACGTCTGTTGAATTATTCCACATTGCCACGCTGGTCCACGATGATATTGTAGATAAAGCCCAGCTCAGGCGGGGAGTGCCTACGGTCAACCAGCTTCATGGGCACAATATTGCTGTTTTACTTGGCGATTATGTTTTCGCCCGTGCTGCCGAGATGGTATGCAGCACAGGGAATCTCCAGGTGGTAACTTTATTCGCTCAAACCTTAGGCATCATATCCAAAGGCGAACTACAGCAGAATTTTAGCTCCTCCGAATCACGATGCCAAAAGCAGCATTACTTCGAATGGATTGGCAACAAGACTGCCTCCCTTTTCCGTATGGCATGTGAATCCGGGGCCATCCTTGGCCGGGCTCCATCCGATGCTGTAAATGCCATGCGGGAGTACGGATGGAATATCGGATTGGCGTTCCAAATAATAGATGACATACTCGATTTTACCGGCCAGGAGTCGGAAATGGGTAAACCCGTTGGCTCCGATCTGCTCCAGGGAGCATTAACTCTACCCGTAATCCTATTACTGGAACGTTATCCTGACGATAAAAAACTGAGGAACGCTCTGGATGGCAAACGCGCGGAGATGGATATAAAACAGATAGCCGAGATGGTTATTAATTCTAAGGTAATCGATGAGTGCTACTCAATTGCCTCGAGCTATAGTTCCAGAGCTTTACAGTCCATCCAACCTTTTTCTGCTGCAAATAACATCCAACCTTTTCAAGACATGGCCCAATATATCCTCAGCCGCAAGAAATAATCCGGCTTACTCTCATCGGAGTGCATGTCATGACACCTGAAGCCCTTGCCGGTATAAAAGTAATCGAATTTGCTCGATTTGCAGCCGGACCTTACTGCGGAAAACTGATGGCTGGGCTTGGGGCAGAAACAGTCAAAGTGGAAAGTCCATCATCTGGAGATTCAGGACGAAACCGGGCCGGGTTCTTATATCTAAATACTAACAAATTAAGTGTAACTGTCAACACCGGACATCCGCAGGGTAAACGGATATTTCTAAAGCTGATAAATACAGCGGATGTGCTTATTTCCGATAAGACCGAGCGAGAGATGGCTCAGTTTGGCCTGGAATACGCCGAGTTGAGACGATTGAATCCCCATTTAATTATTACCTGTATTACCCCGTTTGGACTGACAGGCCCCTATAAAGACTTCAAGTCCTACTATCTGAATACATATCATGCCAGCGGACTGGGCTATCTGATTCCCGTATCTCAAGATTTATCGCGGGAGCCAATCAAATTGGGAGGGTTCTCCGGAGAGTGCGCCTGTGGAGTAAGCGCTGCGGTGGCTACTCTCGGAGCGCTATTCTGGAAAAAGACTACGGGCAAAGGACAACTAATAGATGTCTCCCAGCAGGAGGCTTTGATCAGTATGAACCGTCCCCAGGCTGCCCGCTATCCCAATGAAGGGATAATCCCCACACGGGTCGAGGTGCCGGCAGGCACCGGTGGACTTTGGCCGTGCAAGGACGGGCATGTTGTCGCTATCTTCGCCGATGGCCGCCAGTGGAAGTCGTTTGTGGAGCTTATGGATAATCCAGCCTGGGCCACAACCGAATATGAAGAACTGAGTTACCGGGCTGTGCGCGATTCGGAGACAAAGCCTCTTATTGGAGCCTGGATGCTTGAACATACCAGAGAGGAAATATTTCAAAAAGGCCAGGCCCTGGGTTGCCCTGTCTCCCCTGTTCTCTCACCAGAAGAGGTTATTGAATTTCCTCAGTTCCAGGCCAGGGAATTCTTCACTTCGATTGAACAACACCACTATGGCAAGATAACATTTCCTGGCTCTCCCTTCAAGTTATCGGCTTCACCGTGGAGTGCAACAAAAACAGCGCCAAAACTGGGCCAGCACAACACAGAAATATACAGCAAGAGATTGGGTTATTCTGTTCAAGAGCTGGATAAATTACACCAGGAAGGCATCATTTGAAATCCTAAGCACTAAGCTCTAAATCCTAAATAAATTCAAATATCAAAACACAAGAGTTTATTCTATATTGTTTAGGATTTAGTATTTCGGATTTGGTGTTTAATCAAATTATCCTATTAGTTAACTAAGCTATATTTTTTTATGAAAGAATAATCACTATGATTGATGATACTATTGCTGCCATCTCCACGCCTGTTGGTGAAGGGGGCATTGGCATTGTCCGTCTGAGTGGTTCCCAGGCTTTAGCAATTGCTCACAGGATCTTCCCCAAACAGCTAATACACCGCCGTTTGTTATACGGTTACATAATTGATCCCCTTAACGGTGAGAAGATTGATGAAGTGTTGGCGTCGTACATGGCCGCCCCCAATACCTACACCCGGGAGGATATGGTGGAAATTAACTGCCATGGAGGACCGATCCCTGTACAACGCGTTTTAGAGTTAATTCTTAAAGAGGGCGCCCGGCTGGCTCATCCCGGTGAGTTCACCCTCCGGGCTTTCCTTAACGGCCGTATTGACCTGGCTCAGGCAGAAGCAGTCGTGGATATCATCCGGGCTAAAACCGAAGCCAGCCAGAAGTTAGCGTTAAGCGGCTTGCAAGGCCGTCTTTCCAAAGAAGTAAAAGAACTGCGTCAGATATTGATGAATGTCCTGGCCTACCTGACAGCCCGAATTGACTTCCCTGAAGACGAGGTAGAAGAACAAGAAATCATGCCTTCCCTGTTGAATACCCGGAACAAGCTAAGCATACTCATCGCAAATGCACATGCTGGAATCATCTATCGGCAGGGGGTAAGGGTAGCATTAGTGGGGCGGCCTAATGTGGGTAAGTCCAGCCTGCTTAACGCCCTGCTGCAACGGGAGCGGGCCATTGTCAGCCCGTTGCCCGGCACAACCCGTGATACGCTGGAGGAAACCATAAGTCTTAAAGGAATACCTTTTGTTTTAATAGATACCGCTGGTATAGGCATAACCGCTGACCCGCTTCAGGATTTAGCTGTACAGCGCAGCCGACAGGCCATAACCCAGGCCGACCTGGTCCTGATGGTGATTGACATCAGTCAACCGTTAAACGGTGAG
>JACVQG010000109.1 GCA_015661045.1 Dehalococcoidia bacterium
TTGCCCCGCAAATGCGGGAGGACTCTTCTAAAGCAGCATCCATACCCCGGAAGGCCGGAGTAATCAGGATAAACGCAATGGATGCCCAGTGGATGGTGGAAACCCAGATAATACCACCATAAGAATAAATATCTATTGGTCCAGTGGGGAGATCGAAAGTACGCATCAGCCACTGGTTAATAATTCCAGTTTTGGGGGAGAGAAGCAGTATCCAGGCCATGATTACCGGCTGATACGGGAGGAAGAATTGTATCCAAACCGTAACCTCCAATACCTTTTTGAAAGGGGTATCTGTTCGGGTCACCACCCATGCCAGAAATACCGCTATCACCATAGCCAGCAATGCCCGAACTATTCCTAACCAAAAACTGGTTAGAAGGGTTACATAGGTTATTAAACGGGAAAAAGCATCGGTATAGCCTTTTAGGGTAAAATCCTGGGCTGCATAGGGCGGCCCACCTTTGAAGCTACCATAAAATATCATTACAAGAGGGTAGACAACCAGGAAAGCTATTACAAGTAGCAGTACGATCATTACAATGGTAGACCGCTTCATATAGCCTCTTTTCTAAAAAAAGCAACTCTTCCTGATAGGTTTCCAACAGGCAAGATAAAATACTTGTGCAGCAAAACAGTGTTAGCTGATAATATTGCTTTTAGGCATAGTTTGTCAATACTTATCCCTATTAGTTTATTGATTATCCGGGTTATGTTAAAATCCGGTAGGAGCTAAATTTGATATACATTCTTTACGGAGAGAATAGTTATTCGCGCCATCATTTCCTGACCCAACTAAAGACAGACCTGGGGATTCTGGATAATGAGGCAACCCTCTTCGCGGGGGCCCAACTAACCCCTGCCCACCTGTCGAATGCTGTAAATACTATACCCTTCCTCTCTCCTTCCCGGCTGGTAATCGTCGAGGGTTTGTTTACCAGGTTCTCGCCCAGAAAGTCGGCTGCCGATACCACACCCAAAGAGTTAGTTCAATCGTTTTCTAAGGCGGCCTACCCCATACCACCGACAACAACCCTGGTCCTTATTGAAGAAGATATATCGGCACAGAACCCACTATTTAAGGCATTGGAAACTGTAGCTACTATAAAACCGTTCCCTTTATTGAAAAAAGTAGAACTTTTGAAATGGATAGGGGATGAGGTTACCAAACGCGGCGGGGGTATTACACCTACCGCCATGAATATGTTAGCTAACCTGGTGGGTAGTGATCTCTGGGGACTATCCAATGAGATAGATAAATTGCTGCAATATAGCAGAGGTAAACCTATCCAGGACTCGCATATCCAGGAGGTAGTGGTGCTGGCTAAAGAAGCCAATATTTTTCACCTGGTGGATGCGCTCCTCCAGCGCCGCGTAGCAGCCGCCAGCCTTTTGTTACGCCAACTTCTTACACAGGGTGTGACACCCAGCCATTTAATAGCCATGATAGCCCGACAATTGCGGCACCTGGTCATATCAAAAGACTTGCTAAATCAAAAAGTCCCCGAAAGGGAAATTCAGCACCGCCTGGGACTACAAGAATTTGCCTTCCGGCAACTTATAACACAGGCCCGGACATATACCGTTCCGCAGATTATAAATGCGTATCAGTTGCTCCTGGATACCGACATCGCTATAAAAACAGGGCGCCGGGAGGATGATGTAGCTCTGGATGTGCTGGTGGCTGAATTGGGGAAAAGCAAATAAATGGAGGGGTTTATCTCAATCCGCTAATTGTATATATCTTTTCCATGTCCAGATTATTCCGTACTAAGTCCGCCAGTTTATCAAATTGCTGCTGCCGTGTGAGCAATGCTTGCCTGGCCAGTGAAGAAAAGCCCTTTTCACGCCTCAAATTATCCAGAAAAGCCCGCCTGAACTCATAGTTATCAAACAGGCCGTGCAAGTAAGTGCCTGCAATCCTGCCATCTTCAGAAATGGCTCCATCAGGGTAGGCCGTCCCCCCTGTATTAACCATAAAAGCCGGCCTGATTTCATCGCCCCGGCTCTGCCCCATGTGTATTTCGTATCCTGTAACCCTTTGCCCTTTCGCCGCTGTTAATATACCCTTTTCAGCTACTACTGTGGCCTCAACTTGTCTTGTTGTCTTTTCCGGGAAAAAGGCGGTGTTTATTTGAAGCAAGGCCAATCCTTCTACGCTGTCCTGAGAGGATTCTACATGAGCAGGGTCGAGGATACGTTGGCCTAACATTTGAAATCCGCCGCAAACCCCGATTATTGCCGTCCTCTGCTGTGCTTGTAAGGTAATTGCTTTATCCAGCCCATTATTGCGTATGAAAGCAAGGTCAGCCATAGTGCTTTTCGTGCCCGGCAGGATAATAACATCAGGGTTACGCAATTCAGAAGGATGTTGCACATATCGCAGGTTAACATCCGGTTCCTGATGCAGTGGTTCAAAATCCGTGGCATTGGAGATGCGCGGCAAAGCGATAACAACGATGTCCAGCTTATCTCGTACTGTGTCCTGATTATCTATGTCCTCCCTTAAAGAGTCTTCCTCCGGTAGAAATAGCTTTTGAATGTAAGGAAGGACTCCAAGAACGGGTCTCTTTGTTCTCTTCTCAAGAAATTCCAGTCCGGGTTTCAGTATATTTATATCGCCACGAAATTTATTAATGACAAATCCCCGAACAAGTTTTTTTTCAGTCCGGGTTAAAAGGGTCAGGGTGCCAACGATAGAAGCGAATACTCCACCCCTTTCGATATCGCCAACCAATAACACGGGGCAATTTGTATACCGGGCTATCCGCATATTAGTGATTTCATGGCGTTTCAGGTTTACCTCTGCCGGTCCACCAGCCCCTTCAATCACCACTATGTCATACTCCGATTGCAACCGATGCAGGGAGGTTTTTACCGTTTTTAATAGTTTACTTGTATATCTATAGTATTCACCCGCTGGAACCGTTATCCAGGGTTTGCCCAGGACAACTACCTGAGACCTGGAATCGGCTTCCGGCTTAAGAAGGATTGGATTCATATCAACAGTAGGCTCCACGCCGGCTGCTTCAGCCTGGGTTGCCTGGGAACGTCCTATTTCCCCTCCATCCCGCGTTACAAACGAGTTTAAGGCCATATTCTGTGATTTAAAGGGGGCTACTTTCCACCCATCCTGATGAAATATGTGACACAGGGCGGTCACAAGCATGCTTTTGCCCACCGATGAGGAGGTGCCCTGCACCATCAATAGTTTGGCTGTTTTATTCACGATATTTCCATTATATCCCATAAACGAATTAGCCCCCTTTGTTAAGGGGGCTAATTCATGTTCTTTGTATTCTCAAGCCTATTCTGCGTATTGTGCCCCACACTGAGATTCTTCGCTACGCTCCTCCGAGTGAAACATCCCGATGCGTCGGACAGATGAAAATACCAGCAACTGTCTTAAATGTCAATAGTGTTAATTATCAAGAACATGGGCCAATTAGTTGACAAACCGGCTTAGACCAGGGAGTACGATGCCTCAGTATTGCGTTGAGTATAGTGATGAACTTGCGCATGCATGCTACCAGGGCCATCTTCTTCATTTTGCCCGAAGCACTCAGGTGTTGGTAAAAACGCCTAATCACCGGTTTATAACGTGTTGCCACCAGCGTGCTCATATAGAGGGCACCTCTCACATCGGTTCGACCTCCCCACACAACGCGCCTACCACGCAACATACCACTGTCCCGATTAAAAGGTGCCACGCCTACAAGGGCGGCGATCTGCCTACGGTTCAGTGTACCAGTTCAGGCAGGTCGGCCATAAGGGTGTTCGACAGGACCGGTCCCACGCCAGGCACACTGCGCAAGAGGTCGTCTTTTTCTCTCCAAACTGGACTCTCACGGATGATGTGAGACAGGTCATTGTTAAGCTTGTACAACTCCTCCTCCAGCCACGAGATATGTGCCAATATGAGTTCTGTTACATGGCTAAGGGCAGTACCCAGGCGATTCCGCTCGGCAATCAGCATCTCCAATACTTGACGTCTACGAGACAGAACGGCGGCCAGTTCACGGGTCATGGCGTCAGGCAGCGTCCGAGGCTCAAGATCAGCCACAGCCCCGAAATGGGCTATCACCTCGGCATCCAGCGTATCAGTCTTGGCCAGCCTGCCTATGCTCTTTGCGAAATCACGCACCTGCCTGGTATTGACCACCGCCACTGGTACCTCCGCTACTCCCAAAGCAGCTACCAGGCGTTTCCAGACCCCCTGTAGCCTCCATTACCACAATTTCAGGGTTCAATCTCTTGAGCCAGGATACCAGTTGGCTGATGCCCTGCTCGCTATTGGTGAAGCTGTGCCTCCCCACCTTGCCGTAGACTGCCACATCCAGAGCGGTCTTCGAGACATCGATACCTGTGTATACCTTGCTCGTTTGCATATTTCCCCCTTTTTTGGCCTGTCCTTGCATTATGCGGGCTTGGTTAGCCCATACAACTGTTCGGGCTCTAGTATTAGTGGGTGCGGCGACACTGCTCTCTTACGGCCTCTTGGACCAAGGGGGCTTCGGCCTGCCGCACCCTTCGGATTTATTCATAGCATTTTCTATTTAAAGATACAAGGGTCGCTCCGACATGTCGGGTCTGGGGTGAAGTGGAGCCTTGACGTGCCGCGTTTTGCACACCAAGCTCATTTTGAGATAATCTCTTAGACATTTGACCAGAACGGGTAAAACCTCCAATAATCGAAATAAAGTAATTATTTGGTCATTTTAATGGTAATTATATCTTGACAATATGTTGTAGAGATGTTAATTTACTGTTAACCAATAGTTTTGTCTTTTTGCGTTTACCCCTCATAACCCGGTAATAGCAACAATTTCTAATTATATTGGAGGGGAATGAAATTTTTAATTGTAGATGATGCCCCGGATGTAGTAGAAGCAGTAAGCCTATGCTTGGAATTGCGTTATCCCGGCGCCGTAATTCTCACGGCAGAGGAAGGAAAGTCCGCCCTGGAGATCGCTCAGAGAGAAGAGCTAGATCTGATAATCCTGGACATCGGATTACCCTTTATGGACGGCTTCGATGTTTGCCGCCAACTTCGTGTAAACTCACAAGTGCCAGTCATTATGCTTACAGTTCGTGACCGAGACGTTGATGTAGCCCGGGGATTGGCAGTCGGGGCAGATGATTACATAACTAAACCCTTTAGCCATATCGAGCTTTTAGCCCGTGTACAAGCAGTATTGCGGCGCACGAAAAGCGCTGACAACACTAACGATGGCAGCTTTGTTTCAGGGGACCTGGACATAAATTACGTTTCCCGTGAAGTTCGAGTAGCCGGCAAAGACGTAAAACTTACCCCCACAGAATACCGTTTATTGTATCAACTTGTTCGTAATGCAGGACGGGTATTAACCCACAGGGAGCTTTTGACCCGTGTTTGGGGGCCTGAGTTTACAGATAAGACGAGTTACCTTAAAGTACATGTTCAACACCTCCGGCAAAAACTGGCAGACTCTGCTTCTACTCCCAGGTTAATCCTCACTGAACCCGGCGTGGGCTACAGGTTTGCTACCCCAGTTCAAGGGGTTAAATCTTCCTAACCACCTCCNTTGTTATTGACATTAACTTGCGGTTTGTATTATGATTTTATATTGTGTAGAATTGTTTCACTTGCCACATGCACGTAATCATTACTTTCTCTATTATTGATTTGTTTATGGAATTACAATCCTTTGATTAGTGCATTTAAACGATGGTATCAAGGTTTAAGAAATAATGCTTTTTTTTAATTTAATCCCTCTAGTAGCTTTTATCTTCCAAGGAATCCTCCTTATTATTGTGCTACGTGTAAGAATCAAAAGTCCCGTCCACTGGGCATTTTCATCGTTTTTGGGCACGATGGCTCTTTGGGGCTTATTGATATCCGGGTTGCGAAATAGCCCGACATTAGCCATAGCTCAGGTCTGGGAAGAATTTTTATTACCCGTTTTAGTATTGTCATCATACTCCTTCTTAGTTTTTGCAATTCTGTTTACGCGGCGTCCCTTAAACAGAGCAACTATAGTATTTATATCTGTGCCTGTCGGTATTCTATTGGCTATTAGCCCTACCTCTTTAGTATTACGGGGAATGCAAGTCCGTCCTTATGGTTATGCCCCTATTTTAGGCCCATTATGGGCGATTTGGATAGGAGCAATATACATAGCCCTTTTTATCAGTTTCTATTTCTTGTATCGCTTTTATAGGACAGCTCCAACTGCTGACGACAGGAACAGAGCACTATACGTACTGGGCGGGATCGCCGCTACCTTCTTAGGCGGAACTTCTGATTATGTAGCTGCGCTGGGTATTATTCCTCATCCCGGGGGTATTTATGGGAACATCGTGTTTGCTACACTAGCTACAATAGCAGTGGTCCGTCACAAGTTGGTGGATGCCCATTTTTACTTGAGACGTGGTCTGGCTTATATCCTGGTTGGAGCTACGGTAGTCATGCCATATGCAGTCCTTATTTTGATACTGGACCGCCTGTTTGGAATACGTCAAATTCCTCTTGTTGCCGATATTGTATTAATACTTAGCATCGCAATCGGGTTGCATTTTCTGCTTCGACGCTATCAGGAAATTGTTGACCGGTGGTTCATTGGCGCCAGATATAGCGCGCTCCAAACACTTCGCGAATTCAGCCGCACAGCTACCCAAACGCTGGATAGCAAAGAACTCCATACCTCCCTCATACATATTTTGGCCAGCGCCATGGGCACCAACACTGTTCACCTTTTTCTATACGCCCCTGGCAGAGACAGCCATTTGAGGCTGGCTATTTCTTCACATCTGGACCCCAAGATTTACCCAATTTTCAAGGATGACAACCCTCTTGTAAAGTGGCTAAAAACCTCCGATATTGTTTTATATCGCGAAGACCTGGCTATTGTAGCCCCGCTGCAGGGTTTATCCAAGAACTTACGGCAAAACATCACCGAACTGGATGGGGAAGTTTTTATCCCACTTAAAACCCAGGAACATACGGTAGGTCTTCTGGTTCTGGGGCAACGGTCAAGCCGTATACCTTATGGACAAGAAGATGTTAATCTACTGGTTACAGTATCCAGTCAAGCTGCTATGGCTATTGAAAATGCCCGCCTGTACTCTGTTGAAAAAGCACGTGTGGCTGAACTTCAGAACATAACTGATATGAAAACCAGTTTCTTGATGACTGTAGCCCATCAACTCAAAACACCTCTGGCGGCTGTTAAGGCTTCGGCAGGTATGTTACAAGAAGTTATAGGTGAACAAGCTACCAGCAGTCAGAAACGGTTATTGTCCAACGTGGAAAGGGGAACCATGTCATTGGAGACCGAGATTGTAAAGCTACTTGAATTTCTCAAATTACGTACTTCTTCCGTACAGCTTACGCTTGAGACACTTGATATTAGAAATATTACCAAAGATACTATTAAGCAAGTTTTGCCATCTCTAAAAAGCAAAGATCAGTCTCTTATATTACATATGCCAGATGATCCGGTGTGGGCACGGCTGGACGGATCAAAAGTGGAGTCTATTTTACTTAATCTTATCGGAAATGCCAGCAAATTTACGCCAAAAAATGGCAAGATTGAAATTCGACTTGACGAAGCCGATTCATTTATAACAATAGAAGTCAGTGATAACGGACCAGGAATTCTACCTGAGAAACTAGAACACCTCTTTGAATCTTTCTACGAAATCAAGGACGTTGGTACCGGGGGACCTGGAAGTTCAGGTTTGGGGTTGGCAATAGCTAAATCTCTTGTAGAATTGCATGGCGGTAAGATATGGGCAACCAGCATTTTGGGAAAAGGAAGCCAGTTTTATTTCTCTTTACCGAGCCGTTTAATATAATTGGATTTCTGGCTTTCGGATGGATTTTTCGCATTTAGTTTAATCCAGATAAGAAGGGAAATAAAAGGCAGGACATCAAAAGAAGAGACTATATATAGAAGTTTCGAACGCTAGGAGGTCAATGTTACCCGAAGATAACGTTAATAAAGTTTTAGCAATTGCAGAGCATATAGCTAAGTTTAGTGGTAATTTGAAGGAAGTATTAGTGCCTTCGAATATATTTCAGCAATTTAAGGATTCGAGCAGTAAGAATCTTTTGTATTTAAATACCGATAATTTTCAACTTACTACGAAGCGAAATGCCATCCTAAGTATTATCGATTTTTCTGAAGATCTAATTCATGAAGAAACTACAACCCTGACTTTTGAAGATTTAAAAAAACAGACACCCTACCAGGACGAGCCCTTAACGACTCTAAATCTTGCTAATGCAGCTCTTGAAGAAGGTGGTGAGCTTACAGTCGTATGTACTGAACCATACAACATGTCTATTGCCAGAAAATATCTTCTTTGCGCAAAATTTACAGACATCCAACTTAATAGCAACACGATCTTAGCCAAAAAAAGGAAATTCGCGAAATATTCTTTTGATGGAGGTAAAATAACACTCGAGGAGACGACATCTCCGGAACTAATAAGAAGTATTCACAATTTTGCTAAAGAATTATTCAAAAAATACAATTTTGATATCACCGTTGATGATATATTTACGCCATATTCCGATTTCTTTGTTTGTTATAAGACGGATACCAAAGAAATAATCACTTTTTTGAGACACACTTGGCATTTGCCGCACCATTATTTGCCATGTATGCTGGCAACGAAGGTAAATGACGGATTGCATATTGTACTTGAAAAGCCTGACGAAAATTACTACTCGGAAATTTTTTCTCCTTTTATAAATTCATTATCAGCGGTTAAGGCATATAAAGAGCTAGTGAGGAATTTCCTCCAACACTTTCTTTCAGTAGGAATAAAAAATGTGTTTACCACGTTTGAGAGTTCTGACCAAAAAACTGGCGACTTTTATAAACGCGTTTTTGGTTTTGAGGATACGGAAATTGTGCTCAAGTATGGAGATTTTGGTGGTGAGTGGGGGTTACTTAAAGGCGGGTGGAATAGCTTCCCTAAAATAAAAAATAATTTTCTATCGTCGATCACTCTAGATGTATCATCACCTAAAAGCTAGAAACAAGGTCAAAAAGATTAATAATCTCATTTTTGACTCAGCCTCTGATGCAACTAACTCCGTTGCCGAGGCGCTCTTTCGATGATTTCACATTCTTCCGCCACGCAACGCTCTCAACCGGGAGATCTGGTATAATTTAGCTAACAATAGCCAGTCTTAGAATCTCCATAATATTAGTTACCAATAGTTCCATCCCCCTTGCAACTTTTCACAAACTGTGGAGCCAGCCTGGCATTGCTGGCGAAATGAAGATGTATGTAAGAAGCCAGGGTGTTTCCTTGAATATAACCTGATAGCCTGCTCCCTTTATTTATCACTTTATATGGCGACTGACTTGCTGGCAGT
>JACVQG010000110.1 GCA_015661045.1 Dehalococcoidia bacterium
CGGCTCATTGCTAAGTCTGTTATTATTGGCGTCATTAGGGGATTATAAAGGCAAAGGCAAGCTGTTCTTCGCCGCTTTTGGATCTGGAGGAATAGGTCTGGCGGCTTTAGCCCTGTTTCCCTGGGTGCCTGCCTCTATTTTCCTGGTGGGATGCCTCGGTTTCAGCTCTAATGTATTTACGGCGTTGAGAACTACTCTGCTACAGGGCAATGTGCCCGATGCAGTGCGCGGCCGGGTGTTGAGTTTGCGGGAGATAGTAATGGGCTTTCAGCCTATGGGTAATTTGATGGGTGGAGCCATTGCAGATGCGTCGACAACGTCCCTGGCCCTGGCAATCATGGGTATTGCGGGTATTGCCGCTTCGGTTGCCTCGTTTCTGGGATTGCCGGCAGTTAGAAAGATGGAGTGAATCCCGACCTCTCGCCCCGTCGGGGGAGAGATTTAGAGAGAGGGGGCACATAACTTCGTTACAATCCCTAAAATTCAAAAATCTGAAACTAAAATACATACGTGCTTAAACATTTTTGACGTCGTCGGCTTTTTAGCCTAGAATATTCCAGATAATCCTTAATCAAAATGGAGGTCTATTATTGAGCCTTTCGGAAGACCTGTTGAATGGTATTTGCCAACCTGCCCCTTTTCCACGTACCCAGTTCCCTTTCCCTGTCGCCCAGTCTTTTTTTGAAAGGGACTTTCACTGGGACATATTGGAAGATAAAGTAGAAGAAATAGATGAGTCACGCGTTGTCGAACACCTGCCACTTATCCTGGCCCTGGCGGAAGGTGTCGAAGCTTCCCAACTGGACAGGGAGGAACTGTTTATATCTGATAATGAGTTACAACGTCACCTTGCGGCGCTGAATGATAGCAGTGGATGGGCGCTGGTATGGGGGGATGGTGGGGGAGAAGTCATACAACTTTTAAAGCTATTACAAAAAGAGCGTTACCAGACCTTTGTGGTCTCGCCACAGGCCCCTTCGGGTATCTCCGGGATAACCTATTTCGGCTCCCGGCCTACGTCGGTTATCTATTTCCTTCAAGCCCTGATACGCTTTTCACATATCTACGGGCGTATCCCGCTGGGGGATAAGGAGGGAGTCACTCATTTCCTGCAGGAGCACGGGCCGGGGGTGATATTCTGGTTGAAAACGAAGCCTTCAACGCTGGAAGTAGCCCTTCTGCTGGGTATGATGTCCCTGGGTACGCCAGCCGTTGTGCCTTCCAGTTTCACACCGCCAATAGGACATTTCAGGCGGGCGGACAGTCCCCAGGATATGGTGAAGCAGTCTCTCCAATTTCCCAATATCGGGGTTAGGCCCCGAAAGTATCCCGGTCGCCCTCTGCACGGGGGCGTGGATTGAAACACGCATGGTATGGAGAATAAGTCTGGGGGAACGGCCCCATTTATGGATGTGGCGCTATCTGGATTCAAGGTATCTTTACCTTGACAGTGTAGGGTGGAGGGGATAGTATTAGGTGGGTCTGTTCCCTATGTGGAAAGAGAGGTGAATATTGCTAGTTATAATACTAGTCGGCGTAGTCGCCCTGTCAATCGGCGGTGCGGCTGGCTATCTAGTACTGCGATTGTGGGAGCAACGAAAACGGCAAACGATACAACAAATAACAGAAGCTCGCATGGAGGAGGCCAAGGCTAAAGAGAAAGAGATCCTTCTCGGAGCCAAGGAAGAGGCTATTCGAATCCGGGCCGGGGCGGAGTCAGAATATCGCCTGACGGACCGGGAAAAAGAGACTGAGGCTATCAGGAACCAGGTTTTAGAGCAGAAGAATCGTGAAATAAAGCAATTGGAAGCCATTGCTGCTATGACCAGTCAGGAGGCAAAACAAGCTCTGCTCCAATCCCTGGAACAAGAGGTAAGAACAGAGGCTTCACGCCGCATGGTTGAATGGGTAAGTGAAGTCAAGGCACAGGCAGATACCAAAGCACGGGAAATATTGTCCCTGGCTATTCAACGCACTGCCGGCGATGTGATATCGGAGGCAACAACCTCGGTTGTGCCTTTGCCTAATGATGAGATGAAGGGACGTCTAATAGGCCGTGAGGGACGGAATATCAGGGCCCTGGAACAGGCGACAGGTGTAGACCTTATCATTGATGATACACCGGAGGCGGTAACTGTTTCCAGCTTTGACCCGGTGCGCCGGGAAATAGCCCGGCTATCGCTGACCCGGCTTATCCAGGATGGCCGTATCCATCCTGCCCGTATAGAAGAGGTCGTAGAGAAGGCAAAAAATGAAGTTGACGCTACGATTATCTCTGAAGGCGAGGCTACCGCTCTAAAGGCGGGGGTGCAGGCCCTTCATCCGGAGTTGATTAAACTACTGGGTAGGCTGAAATACCGCACCAGCTATGGGCAAAATGTCCTCGGCCACAGTTTGGAAGTGTCCCAACTGGCTGGACATATAGCTGCTGAGTTGGGCGCTGATGTAGCCATTTCTAAGAAAGCAGGACTGCTACATGACCTGGGGAAAGGGGTTGACCATGCAGTCGAAGGCCCCCACGCTGTTATAGGAGCAGACCTGGTAAAGCAATGGGAGAAGTCCCAGGATGTGGTGCAGGCGGTGGCTGAGCATCACCTGGAGTCGCCGACCTCCTCTATCTACAGCTATATTATCTCCACTGCCGATGCTATTAGCGGGGCCAGGCCGGGCGCCAGAGGTGAGGCGCTGGAGCAGTATCTTCAACGGTTACAGGCGCTGGAAACCATTGCCACCAGTTTCCAGGGTGTGGAGAAAGCGTTTGCTGTCCAGGCAGGCCGGGAAGTCAGGATAATGGTTAAGCCTGACTCGATAGATGATATTGGCGCAATGCGTTTGGCCAGGGATATAGCTAAAAAGATAGAGGATAGCCTGCAATATCCCGGACAGATTAGAATTACTGTTATCAGGGAGACCAGGGCGGTTGAATACGCTAAGTAAGTGAAACATCTGTAGGGGCAATTCATGAATTGCCCCGAGAAAGAAAGCAAAGGGGGGCCGTGCATGCACGGCCCCCCTTTTTTCATTTGAGGGTATAGCGTTTTATGCTCTACCCCGACATGTCAAAATGGTTGTGCAAGCGCCTCTTTTGAAGTATTATTAACAATATTCTTAGCCGGAGAGAAAAGCTCGTGAGTGGCTCCCTGATAGCTATTTTATCTGCCGTTTGCTTCGCAGCAAGCAATACATGTACCCGCCGTGGCGTCCTGGGGGTGAAGAATGCGCACCTGGGCGTTTATATTTCGGTATTCATGGCGCCTCCTCTTTTCCTGCTTTTTGCCCTGATAATAGGCGATATAAAAAGCATCGCTACTTTTACCTGGCTGGGTTACACCTGGCTGGCGCTGGCTGGAATAGTCCACTTTGTAGCGGGACGCTCGTTTAACTATATGGCGATAAAGCATCTAGGGGCCAATATGACTACCGTCTTCTCGTCCCTTAACCTTTTATACACAGTACTTCTGGGAATCTTTATTCTGGGAGAGCACCTCAGCCGAAACGTGGCCCTGGGGGTTATGTTTATAATAATCGGCCCAATGCTGCTGGCGTGGTCGCCCCGTAAAGAGAGTTCCGTAATCAAGGCTGCCGATAAGGATAAACCGCGCATCTCCCGCAAGGGAATACTGGCGGGGTTAGCCTGCGGGGTTTTCTTCGGAATTAGCCCCCTGTTTATCAAACTGGGGTTGCAACAGGGTGGTTCACCTCTGGCGGGCACCTTTGTATCCTATACAAGCGCTATGCTGGTACTGGGAATGATGCTGGGCAGTCCCGAGAGACGGGATAACGTGTTGCACATGGACCGCAAGGCGTTAGTGTGGTTCACCCTCGCCGGTTTTTTTGTGGGCGCCGCCCAGTTGCTGCGCTATACTGCTTTGAACCTGATACCGGTGAGCGTGGCCAGCCCTCTTATTTCCACAAATCCTCTATTTCTACTGGTATTTTCCTTTGTCGTGAACAGGAAATTGGAGTCTTTCAGGATTAACGTTGTCCTGGGGGCAATCTTTGTGGTCATCGGCACGGTTCTGATATATAGATAGGGGCGGAGACAGCGATAGAGATAGTGATAAAAGAGGCGGGAAGTGGGACGACCTAACCCCCGGCCCCTTCCCAAGGTGGGAAGAGATATTGCTATGTAGAGACACGGCATGCCGTGTCTCTACCACCCCTTCCCGTCTCGGGAAGGGACTTAGGGTTAGGTCGAATCCCCTGTCATGCTGGAGCCCCGATTCGTCGGGAAGAATCTCAGGGTGGGGGGGGCAATATCGCCGGGATCTAAGGTGTTTTGCGAGTGATTACAGAGACATATCTTGACAACCGATTGCGCAAATGATAACTTTCACTTTGGAGTTGCAGGGGCAACCCTTGTGGGCATATAGGTTTCATAGTTTATGCCCCGGACTTCAGTCTGGGGTACCAGTTGATGTAATCGAGGAGGTTATAATTTATGGGCGATATGAATAATCCCACCGAAAAAAATGCCTGGATTAAGCAAAAGAAGCTCGACGAGCTGCCACAAGCACTCAGCCAGACAGGCTCGGAGATAGGTATTTTATATACCCCCGCTGACTTAGCGGGATTAAATTATGAGAATGACCTGGGCAATCCGGGAGAATTTCCATATACTCGTGGCATTCACCCTTCTATGTACCGGACTCAGCCCTGGGTGATGCGCCTGTTCTCCGGATACGGCTCTGCTGAAGAGACCAATGCCCGGTGGAAATTCTTGATGGAACAGGGCAGCATGGGCGTTATCTGGGCCTTCGACCTTCCTACACAACTGGGCCTGGACTCCGACCATCCAACGGCCCTGGGCGAGGTGGGCCGGTCCGGGTTATCAATAGATACTTTAAAAGACTTCGAGCATGTCTACGAAGGCCTGCCAATCGGCAGACTGGTCACCAATATGGTCATCTGCGCCCCGGCCACTATCCTGCTGGCCATGTACGTAGCCCTGGCAGAAAAAAATGGGATACCTGTTTCCAGTCTCCGGGGGACTATAACCAATGATGTGCTGGTTGAGTATATGGCCCAGGGGAACTGGATTTATCCTCCTAAGCCGACTCTAAAACTGGCCGGAGATGTTATCGAATACTGTATCAAAGAGCTTCCCAAGTTCAATACACTGACAGTCAGAGGGTATTCCATCGGCGACGGCGGCGCCAACCCGGCTGAGGAGATTGCTTTTACCCTGGCGGCGGCAATTGCCTATATGCAGGACGTCCTCGATAGAGGGGTGAGTATAGATGATATCGCACCCCGGGTTAACTTTTACCTGAGATGGGATTGTCATTTCTTCGAGGTAGCTGCCAAGCTGCGAGCGACCCGCCGTATATGGGCCCGGATGCTCAAGGAGCGGTACGGAGCCAAAAAGCATGAATCTCTGGCCATGAGGATAAGCGGCCAGGTGGGGGGGATACTGTTGAGGGCCCAGGAGCCTGAAAACAACCTCATTCGGGGGGCGTACGCTCTACTGGGGGCAGTCCTCGGAGGCGTTCAAGGTGCGCACCAGCCGTCAATGGACGAGGCGTTTGCTACGCCGAGCGAGAATGCAGCCCGCCTGGCGTTGCGCACCCAGCAGATATGCGCCTATGAGACCGGTATTATGGATACGGTTGACCCGCTGGCTGGTTCCTACTACGTGGAAAGTATGACAAACAAAATCGAGCAGGAGATTTTAAAAGTACTGAGCGAGATTGAACGAATGGGTGGAATCGTGCCGGCTATAGAGTCCGGCTACGTAAGAGAGAGGTGTTCCAGGAACTCCGTCCAGATAAACAAGGAAGAGGAATCCGGCAAACGGGTGGTTGTCGGCGTAAACAAATTCCAATCGGAGGAAACCAGGAAACCTCTGGACATTCTTAAAGTTGGCATAGAAATTGCTACCAAGCAGGTTGAAAAACTGAATGAGGTCCGGGCAACAAGAGACCAGGCAGCGGTGAAACGGGCGCTGGAGAAATTAGCGCGAGCCGTTAAAAACAATGAGAACACCATGCCGGCCACCATCGAGGCAGTGAAGACTTATGCAACCGTAGGGGAGATGTCGGATGTGCTGAGGGGTGTTTACGGGGTATTCCGCGAGCCGACGTTCTCGCTGAAATAAGACGGGGACAGGGACAGAGGTTATACCTCGACAGGTTTCCCTCATCGGTTGCCCTATGTCCCTCGCCCCTACGACCAATAATAGAAAATATGCTCTGGTGAGGTCAAGGGGAATGTGGCATGTGAGATATGGGTAAGGGGGGCATCCCGATAAATCGGGATGCCCCTACGGTGGGTTCGGATTCGGTGAAGGTGTTCATAATTCCTTTTACCTATCTTCTTCTACCTCAACAAGCCCCAGCCTTACCAACCTCGCTCTAATTCCACCTATCTTTCTTCCCAAAATTATAGCAAGCTCATCCATATTCTTTCCATTACGAAATCCATCTACCAATACTCTTTCCTCTTCCTCCGTCCACTTTTTATATGCATTTTCGTGTTTTCCCGGAAGCTCTATGCCAGAAGATGCCACTGGACTATCAATATATGCTTTGCTCCCGGGAATATTTTCTTTAATATATTTTCTTATTTCATCTAAAAACAAGGCCCCATACCTTGTTAGTTTAATATCACCGACTCCGTTAATTACCCTGAAACTTTCCAAATCCCGAGGCATTTGCATCGCCATTTGCTTCAGCGACACATCAGAAAAAACGATATAAGGCGGCATCCCTTCTTTATCTGCAATCTTCTTCCTCAACGCTCTTAACACGTCAAAAAGCTTAATGTCATATTTCTCCCCGCCGGTAGCATACAAATTATCTTTCTTTAATTTCGGCGGAGGCACATACAAAACAGTCTCTAACTTATCTTTCGGCGCGCAAACATCGCACATCCCGCAATTATCCACATCATATTTTTCGCCGAAATACCGAAGCAGCCCTATCCTCCGGCACTTATCGGTCTTGCAATAATCAATCATACTCAACATCTTCTCGTAAGCAATCTGCCGGAACTGTTCATTTTCTATTTGGTTAATAAAATATTCATGTTTAATCTTATCGCCGTAACTAAAAAATAAAATACAATCGCTTCTAAGCCCATCCCCATCCCTTCCGGCTCTGCCGGTTTCCTGGTAATATCCTTCAAGACTTTTGGGCATATCGCAGTGAATCACATAGCGTACATTTGGCTTATCAATTCCCATCCCGAAAGCAATCGTGGCAACGATGACATCCGAATCATCCCTGATAAATTTTGTCTGGTTTTCATTTCGTATTTCGGAAGATAAACCTGCATGATACGGCAAAGCGCGGACACCATCAGACTGGAGCTTTGTTGATAAATCCTCGACAGACTTTCTGCTCTGGCAGTAAATTATACCCGAATCTTTTGGCCTATTCTTTATGTACCCAAGAACATAATGATACATGTCTTTTTTAGGCAGAATCCGGTAAAACAAATTTTTCCTATTTAGACTCCCCCTGTATATCTTTGCCTCTCTCATTCCCAGAAGATTAACAATATCGCCCTGAACCTGCGGAACAGCCGTAGAAGTAAGCGCGATGATAGGCACATGCGGAAACTGTTTCCTCATCAAAGTCAATTTACGGTATTCCGGCCGGAAATCATGGCCCCACTCGGAAATGCAATGCGCCTCGTCTATCGCGATTAAATCAATACGAAGTTGCCGCAGGAAGTCAAAAAATCCCGGAATCATAATCCTTTCAGGTGACACATATAAAAGCTTGATATGCCTTTTAACTAATTGCGCCTTTATTTCATTAACTCTGCCATAATCCATAGTACTGT
>JACVQG010000373.1 GCA_015661045.1 Dehalococcoidia bacterium
AGGAAATACTCATGGCCTTTAGCGCTGGACATAAGGGCGTTGCCGCGCCAGATAAGCCACATCCGGGGCCAACACTCAGGCGCATCCGGGTCTTCCACAGCAAACTTCAATTTTCGTTCTTTCAGTTGATTGACAGTGTAATTTACCAGCTCTTCATCGGTTTTTGCGCCGGCTTTTTTAGCCTCCTCCACCAACTCGAAAGAATTCTTGTCAAACTGTGGGTAGAATGGCAGCCAGCCGAGCCGTACCGCGCGGACCTGCATGTCTGCCGTGTGTCCGCTGGCCAGGGCATTGGTGCCGGGCTGACGCTGGTAGTTTGTAAACGGTCCTTCATACCGCCACTGGTCGGTGTGCATGTAGTAAAAAGAGGGAGCATTTTGCAATCTTGGCGGAGCTGTCCAGTCGGTGGCAAAGGCAATCGAAGACCAGGGAGCAACGGCAGCTAATTTCTCCTGGCCTACATAGTGGGCGAGACCTCCACCATTTCGCCCTACGCAACCGGTGAACATTAGTGCACTGATAGCAGCTCGATAGATTAGGTTATTGTGGTACCAGTGATTAATGCCGGCGCCGATAATAATGGTACACTTGCCTCAGCTTTTCCTGCCATGCCGGAGTGTAGGTACTGGTATCCTCATACCCTGACGGATAATCCCCGGGGAGTCCTCGGGAAAGCCCAAACCGGGCCACAAGGAGGTCAAACACAGTAGTCGTGGCAACCTTGCCCTGGCTGGTTTCAATGTATTTGATTGGTACGCCACGGTTGAAAACGGTCAGTGTATCAAAATCGGTAAACTCCACCTGGGCTACGTCATCCTTCTCGTCGATGAAGCTCAGCAGCGGATCCAGGTCGCTGTTGTCTACGCCATCCTTCATCTCCAGATTCCATTTGCCAGGCTGTTTGGCCCAGCGGTCTCCAACCGCGCCCTTGGGCATCCTCGGGTTTTTCGATTTCTTATCAAATAGGAGAAACCGCCAGTCGCCGTTCTCGATATTACTATAACGGGCTACAGATTTGGCGCGCAGGAAGGGACCGGCTTCGTAGTTGTTCCCCTTTTTGTTAAGCACGACTAAAAACGGCGAATCCGTGAACTTTGTAACGTAATCAGTAAAGTAGGGCACTTGCCGTTCGATGAAGAACTCCTTGAGGATTACATGATTTACCGCCATCCAGAAGGCCCCATCCTGGCCGGCATGAACTGGGATCCACCAATCAGCATATTTGGCCACCTGGCTGAAGTCCGGTGAAAGCACAGTGAACTTGGCCCCCTGATACCGGGCCTCGGAAATAAAGTGGACATCCGGAGTCCGTGTCATGTTCAGGTTAGCGCCCATCGAGACTATATATTTGGCGTGGTACCAATCGGCGCTTTCCTGGACGTCGGTCTGTTCCCCCCATATCTCCGGCGAGGCCGGCGGCAGATCGCTGTACCAATCGTAGAAGCTGAGGTTGACGCCTCCAAAAAGCTGGAGGAGCCTCGAACCGCCGCCGTAGCTCAAGTATGACATAGCGGGAATAGGCGAGAAGCCAGCTACACGGTCGGGGCCATACTTCTTGGCGGTGTACAGCATCGATGCCTGCTGGTATTCAGTGCGGATTGATTTGTTTTCTACGAGCGATTTCCATGCCTTTACCGGGTCGGAGTCTCTTTGTTTGGCAGCCCTCCACTCATCCAGGAGCACTCCCCGGATGTAGGGATATTTAACTCGAATCGGGCTATAAATATACCAGGAAAACGAAATTCCCCGCTGGCAACCCCGTGGTTCATAGGGCGGGATTTGCTTCTCAAAATCGGGATAGTCAAGAGCCTGCATCTCCCAGGTGATGATGCCGTTCTTGACGAAAACCTGCCAGGAACAACCGCCTGTGCAGTTGACCCCGTGGGTACTTCGTACAACCTTATCGTACTGCCATCGGTTACGGTAGAAATCTTCCCAGAGTCGCTGTTTGGGGTTATTGATATCCTGAATCCAGCTCACTTTGAGCCTCCTTTAAGCATGGAGCGGCGCACATTGGATAGCCGCCTTCTCCAGAGGAATTGAAAAATCACAAAAACAAGTATTGCACCGGCAGCAGTCAGGATAAAAAACAAAGCAGAGTTCTGGCTTGAAGTAGCCGGAGTTGAACCTGCCTCTTTCATGAATGCCACCAAATTGGCAATCTCGCTATCTGTTAACGGTTTGGCGGAGATGATTTCTTTCATTATGGGGAATGGAGGTGTTTTCAGTATCGAAGAGAGACCAGGCTCGCCCATAAGGGCATAGGAGCCGGTAAGGTCTTTCCCCACCGTTCCCCCCCCAATCAGTCCGATGCCACTAACATTATGACAGGCTAAACAAGCCGGCCCATTGTTCTTCAGCGAGGTCCGGCCCATGAATAAATCTTTGCCTGTAGAGGCATCCGCAGTGGAGGTTGTCGTGGCTATTTGTTGGTTTCCGGTGGCAGGCAGGGCACTTGCGGGTATGATCCCGCCCGCTGGTGTGACAGTCGGAGAGGCAGTTGGAGTTGAAGCCGGGTTGCCAGAAGTGGGTAAGGCAATGGCGGCAGGTGTGGTCACGGCCCCGGGGGTGACAGAAGGAGAGGCAGGTGTAACTGTGGGCTGGCTGCTACCTGGTGTTAAAGGAGCGGTAGGAGCAGGTTTAGTCTCTATAGATAGGGAGTCTATATAAATCATAATTGCCTGTGCATCTTCCGCAGTAACACCCAGGTTAGGCATAGGCATCCCGAATTCCTTAACGATGTCTCTGGCAATAGGGTCTCCCTGAGCAATTAGCCTGTCTGGAATAGTAATGAAACGGATGAGCCAATCCCTGTCGCGCTTGCCGGAAATACCTTTAAGATCGGGACCAACCGTTTTTCCGCCACCGATAGTATGGCAACCCTGGCACTTTTGTTGGAAGATAGCTTTACCGTCCGGCGCTGCCAGAGCTATTGGTGATGAGACAGGCCCATAGAGTGGTTCCAAAAATGCCAGTACAACGAGCAGCAAGCCCGAGACTGTTAATAATGCCCATCGTAAAACGACACCTGAATGAAGCCGATTCTGGTTACCGGCCATAATCGCTACCTACTCCTCTCTATTTCTTCTGCCGTGAAACTCATCTTATTTGTAACCTGTGGTGTGAAAAAGTGCCATGACCTTCTTTGGCGACGAATTTTGCGTTACACAGGCAATTTTGCGTTACACAGGCCGTCTGGACTTCAGTTAATTCGCACCGAGCCGCTATTTCATTGCTTCGCCAAAATAAAACCCAAAATATGGCATAGAGCATACCACATTGTGGTAGTAATTGTCAACCACTTTGTGGTATTATAGGTATGCAATTTTTACAGTGCAGGATGAACATTCGATGGACAGTAAAGAATTTGTACAGATCCGCCGGTCTTTGGGAAAGACGCAAGAACAATTAGGTTTACTACTCTGTGTTTCCGCCAAGGCAATACAAAGCTACGAACAGGGGTGGAGAAACATTCCTTCGCATATTGAACGGCAGATGCTATTGTTTCTATCCCTGAAGAAGTTTCCAGATAGCAGGGTCCGGGCTTGCTGGGAAATAAAGAATTGCCCT
>JACVQG010000111.1 GCA_015661045.1 Dehalococcoidia bacterium
GCCATCATAGCCGGGAACATGGGTATCCAGCCGCCATAGGCAAACCCAAAGAGTGCGGAAAACACGTAAAACATCCATATTTGCCTGGCAAAGATGAGCCATACCATTGTTGTACCTGCCAGGGTGTAGCAAATAGCCAGTGTTGCCTTCCGGCCTATGTGGTCGGATACCGGCCCCATAACCAGTTTACCTATTACATTAGCGAAACCAATAACGGCAATGAAGGTAGCAGCGATGGTCGGGCTGATGCCTATCCCGGGGTCAGTAGCATAGTTGACAAGGTGCATCATAACCATTACCTGGGTTATCAGGTTGAGAGCAGCCACGATGAAGATAATCCAGAAGGTTCTTGTGTGTATGGCCTGCTTTACTGTAAACACTGGCGCTGGAGGCTTACCGGTTACAATTGTGGTCTGTTGTTGGCCGTAAGGCTGCAAACCCTTGGCGGAGGGGTCTCGCCTGAGAAGCTGGGCAGTTGATATTATAACGACCGCCATAAGGACACCTATTACAAAATAGGCCATCTGCCAGTCAGCGCTGAAAATCATATAGCTGGCGAAAGGCGGCATAAGGAACTGGCCGAGACCACCGCCTACAGTCATTAAGCCCAGGGCCTGACCGCGCTTTTCACGAAACCAGCGGCTGACCGTAGCAGTTAACGGGGCTGATGATGCGCTCATCCCTACGCCGACAACAAGATAAAAAAGATAGAACTGGATAAGCACCGGAATCCCCGGAAACGTCCCCAGCCTGGACAGGAGAAAATAACCGATAGCCATAAGTAATCCACTGGCGGAAACCACTTTCCGCGGGCCATATTTATCGGTCAGAAATCCCGTTGTTAGTCCCAGGATTCCGGAGGTAAATATGACTATTGAACTGGCAAAGGACGTAATGGTGCGGCTCCAGCCAAAATCGGCTGATACCGGTTTAAAGAAGACGCCAAATGTATAATAATGGCCTACGCTCAATATCCATATGACCAGTCCAGCCAGGACAACTATCCATCCGTAGAAAAAATGGGATTTGCCAGTAGTTGAAGTCGTGGTTTCCCTCCTGCCCTGACCCCGGTTGTAATATGAACATTATACTACCTGTTTTTCAGGTGTCCGTAAAGTAAGTATTAAACCAATGCCAATAGCCAGGAGTCCTGCTGCTAATATGAAAGCTTTAACATAGCTCTGCGTGACATCGTAGATATAGCCGCCCAGAAACGTTCCCAGAGCGCCTCCAATGGCATTGCTGGCATTAACCACGCCGTATATAGCCCCCAGTGAGGCTACTCCAAAAAGGTCGGCGGTAAGCGTCGGGAAGAGCGGCATCCAACCGGCATAGGCAAAACCGAAGAGGGCGGCGAAAAGGTAGAATGCCCATAGTTCTTCGGCCACGATAAGCCAGAAAAGCATAACAATGGCCAGGCTGAAAGCAATAATCATAGCTTTTTGTCTTCCGATATAGTCGGAAACGGTGCCCATAGTTAGCTTGCCCAGTATGTTGGTTACTCCCAGGACTGACATAAAGGTGGCTGCTGTCGCGGTAGAGAACCCCTTATCCGTAGCATGGGGCACAAGATGGATTGTTATCAACTGGTGACCAAAAGCAGCCATCATGGTGATAGCGAATAGTTGCCACAAAGCCCGGGTACGCAAGGCTTGACGCAGGGTTAATCCTTTGCCGGTGCCATGCAGGGATTTTGAGTTTTTATTCTCAGGCCGACCGCCTGCATTTTCTTTTGTGGGATTTGTCCTGCCATCGGGTTGCAGCCCCATATCCTGCGGCCGGCGTTTATATAACTTGGCGATGATAAGAAAACCTATTCCTAATATGATGCTGGCGACAATATAAGCCAGGCGCCAGTTTTTGTTTAGTATTAAATAAGCGACGAAAATTGGCATTATAACAGTGCCCAGTCCGCCGCCAGCCTGTACAATTCCCTGGGAAAGGCCCCGTTTGGCCTCGAACCAGCGGGGAATTGTGGGGATTATACTGCCCAGGCCGGCGCTTTTACCTACGCCTATGAATACGATATAAATAGCATAGAAGTGCCAGAGACTGCTTGCCTGGGAAAGGAGGAAGAATCCAATAGCCACAAAAAAAGCTTCGAAAACAATGAACCTGCTGGGACCGTACCGGTCGGCGAGAGCCCCGGCTACGGGGGATAGCAATCCCATCATCAGTGTGTAAAGGGAGAAGGCGCCTGATAGCATCGCCCGGTTCCATCCAAACTCGGCTAATATGGGTTTGAAAAAGACCCCCTGACTGTTATGTAAACCTACGCTAATCAGATGCTCGGCGAAGGCGGCGCCAACGATAACCCAGCCGTAATAGAAAGGAAATTTGAATTCGGGGAAGTGAAATCTTCTCATAAACTACATTAAACCCTTATTTGATATTGCCTGAAAGATAGTCTTTTATTTTCCTCTAGCTTACTCCGGTTTTTTCACCGGGCCTGGGAAGATGGATAAACCTTAGAGCTCCAATGCCTGTTATCAGAAGCAGCGCCGCTATTAAAAAGGCATAGTTGTAGCTTTTTGTGATATCGAAAATGTAGCCAGCCAGGAAGGGTCCTATAGCTCCCCCGATCGAATTACTGCTCATCACGGCCCCGTAGATAGCGCCCAGAGAACCCAGGCCAAAAAGGTCTCCTGCAATCGCCGGGAACATAGGAATCCAGCTACCATAGGCAAAGCCATAGATGACTGCAAACAGATAGAAAGCCCAGGTGTCATGCGCAACCATAAGCCAGAACAGCATGCTTATCGCCAGGCTAAAGGAGATAATGAGAGAGTTACGCCGTCCGATACGGTCGGATACTATCCCCATGACTATCTTACCCGATATGTTAGACACCCCCATAACGGACATGAATATCGCAGCCACGGCAGGAGAAAAACCTACATCTGTAGCATGGGGTACCAGATGGACCAGGACAAGTTGCTGGGTAAAACTGGATGCCATAGCGACGAACGCCAGTAAGCGAAAGGATTTTGAAGCCAGCGCCTGTCTCAAGGTAAAACTTTTTATAACCGGCCGGGAACCGGACGGTGGATTTTCTTCCGCCTGGTATTTGGATATTATTGGTTTGGTAACAGGGGCTTTGCCATCCGGGCGCAAACCCATTCCCTCGGGGTTCCGGCGGTAAATAAACGACATGGAGCCGACTAAAACGAGTATTAACAGTCCGAGAACGACATAGGCATATCTCCAATTATGAGTGAGGATCAAATACGTAGCCAGTGGTGGAAAAATAATGGTTCCCAACCCTGCCCCGGATTGCACGATACCCTGAGCCAGACCCCGCCTGGTTACAAACCATCGTGAGATTGTAGGACCGACGCTGCCGAAGTTAGCGCTATTTCCTAATGCCATAAAGATAGCAAGGATGAGATAGAATTGCCATAGAGTATTGCTTACCGAGAGTAATAGATAGGTGCCGCCGGTAAAAAGACCACATACACCCACCATAATAACGGGGCCGACTTTATCTGCGAGTTGTCCCATTAACGGCGAGATCATCGCAGCTATAATACTGGCCAACGCAAAAGCCCCGGCTACTGTAGCCCGAGTCCACCCGAAATCTTCCAGCAGAGGCTTGAAAAAGACCCCCTGGGTATTCGATATGCCCGCTGTCAGCGCAATCCCGATAAAGGCTGCGATTACTATAACCCAACCATAAAAAAACGGAAAGGTAAACCTGGTAGAGCGGTCTCGATTCATTTCTTTGAGAGTTCCATTCTCACAGTTTTACGGCCTTTCTTTTGGAAGATAAAAAATGAAACAATTCCCCGTGTTGAGTTACAATAAACGAAGATTTGTCTTAGCCGGGTTGAGTTCTTTCTCCCCGGCCCGGAAGGCGGATCATGAGTAACAACCCAATGCCGATTGCCAGGAGCACAATCGCTGTGATAAACGCAAGGTTATAGCTTTGAGTAACGTCAAAAATATAGCCGGCAGTAAAAGGTCCGACAGCTCCACCGATGGAGATACTGCTGGCTACAACCCCATATATAGCGCCCAGAGCGCCCAGTCCAAACAGGTCCCCTGCGATAGCCGGGAACATGGGTATCCAGCTACCGTAAGCGAAACCATACACACCTGCGAACAGATAGAAAGACCAAACGTCGCGCGCGGCCATAAGCCACACTAACATGCCCGCGGCAAGGCTATAAGAGATAATAAGGGAGTTCCGCCGCCCGATCCGGTCCGAAATAATACCCATGATTATTTTCCCAAATATATTGGCTACTCCCATTACGGACATGAAGGTTGCTGCAAGAGCTGGGGAAAAACCTATATCGGTAGCATGTGGGACCAAATGGACAAGAACAAGTTGCTGGGTAAAAGCGGAAAGTGCGGCAGCCAAAGCAAGCAACCGGAAGGACTTCGTGGTAAAGGCCTGTCTTAGTGTGAGGCTTTTTTCCGGGGCTCTGGATACTGATACCGGCCGATTTACACCGGGAGTTCCGCTATGAGGTCCCTTCGTTGGAAGTACAGGGTTGCCGTCAGGCTGGAGTCCCATAGCCTGAGGACTACGGCGATATATCAGGGACAATGAGCCTACCAGGCCAGCCAGCAATAAACCTAAAACAATATAAGCAAAACGCCAGTTTCGGGTTAGTATAAGATAGGTAGCCAGAATTTACCCAGGCCGGCCCCCGCCTGTACGATACCCTGAGCCAGGCCCCTTCTGGCTACAAACCAGCGGGATACGGTAGGGCCAATGGTACCCAGGCTGGCAGATTTACCAATCCCCATCGAGACGGTAAAAGCCAGGTAGAATTGCCACAAGGTGTTGATCCCGGAGATGATTAAATAGGTACCACCCGTAAACAGGCCACTCACCAATATCATGATTCGGGGTCCGTATTTATCGGCAAGCAAACCCATTACAGGAGCGAGTATTGCAGCGCTGATGTTGCCTATTGCAAATGCCCCGGCCACCATAGCCCGGCTCCAGCCAAACTCCGCCAGTAAAGGTTTAAAAAAGACGCCCTGAGTGTTGGATATACCAGCCGATAGACCGGTCTCAATAAACGCTGCTATTACTATTGCCCAACCGTAGTAGAAGGGGAACAGACTATGCCCCGATTTGGGTAACGAATACTTGCTCAGGTTAGATTACCTCGAAAAGTGTAACCACATTACAAAAAACACGGTTACTACTATAGCACAAAAGCGGGTTATTGTGGGATTTAAAAGAGATTCGATATTATAATAGCAATTCATGGATTGAAGCTTATGGGATGTTAATGTTTTTTAGCAAACAGGTAAACCAGGTATATGGTAAGGGCAAGTATAACCAGCCACCCTGCATAGCCGGGAATCCAGTTCCACGTGCTATCGTAAGGGGTGGGGCGTGTCAGCGCCTGGAACCGGAGCAAAACTACTATCAATAAAATAAGTGCGATAACCCATTTGTTTTTGAAGATTGGCATAGTTTTTCAGGTGGTCAGGGTTTATCAATCCGAGGTTAAAAACAGTATAACGGGATTTGATGGAAGCGGTCAAGGAAAAGTATATTATAAACTTGGAATTAGGACGTGCCAGTAGTGTCAAAATAAAATAACGATAAAAATGTTAGCCGAAAAAGACAGTTGGTAGTCTTAGGGATTTAAGTAGCCGTCAAATGTTTATTTCGTTTACCGGAAGCACGAATGATTGACCGCAGGTAAAAAACGCAACCAACGCACGCAGTAGCCAGAAAAGCGAAGCTGCTTGAGTAACAAACAGCCATGCCAACTTTTAAACACAGATAGTGGGTTTTAACTACTGCCATTCTCACGTAAGTCTTTCCCCGTCTCCATCATAGTTGATTAATGACTCACTATAGCATGACTGTGGGAGCTAATCAAATGATGATCGTTATTGACAAGGGATTTGGATAACGAAGATGTGAATAGTTGGCTTGATTTATGGATTGAACTGTCGACCTCTTGACGCTGACATTTACAATAGTGAATAAATTTCGGGGTGTAGCTCAGTTCGGCAGAGCGCTTGGTTCGGGACCAAGAGGCCAACAGTTCAAATCTGTTCACCCCGACCATCCTCTCTCGTATATAGCACTCAAAGAATGATGAAATGGTCTCGCACCGTGCTTACTCCTGCTTTCCTTCTGTATCCCAGTCCCCTGAGTCCAATACCGCTGATAAGGCTCACATGACCTGTAAGCAAATCCCAGTGAGAGTTTAAGGGGCATCAAGCATGGGTCAAGCTTACGACAGGGAAGGCTGACTGAGGCTATCAGGTAGTGGTTGCTAGTCTGCTTCAGGGCAGGAGCAGTGGGTCTACACCGGGCTTGGTAAGATTGTAAAGCTTTTTATCCGGAAAACACTTTAGAAAGTACCACTCACTGTGGAATATCGAGCAACAGGTGAAGCGACAACCACAGTAGCTTCTATTTGATGGTTCCTCCCGGCACATGCATAAACGGACACAAGATGACGGAAATACTTCACGAACGCCCACAGGTAACAATCTTGTCTTTTGTTACCAATTGCGTTTACTGCCTATGGAAATGAGCGCTGACTAACCCCGGAAATTTCATGGGGAGGATAAAACAAGGGGTTTATCCTATGCTATAATACATGCAATTTCATCTTCAGGAGTCTATTAATGGCTGATTTAGCTCGAATAATAGCTGCCCATCCATTTACCGTGGCTTACTTCTCCATGGAAGTGGGAATTGACCCTAGGATGCCCACCTACAGCGGTGGCCTGGGTGTGCTAGCAGGCGATACACTTCGTGCCGCGGCCGACCTGGGAGTACCTATGGTGGGGATAACGCTCCTGCACCGCAAAGGTTACTTCCGGCAGCATCTGGATGCTCAGGGAAACCAGACGGAAAGCTCTTCTGTTTGGTCGCCAAAGGAGTTTATGGAGCCGATGCCTTTCCATGTTTCAGTTACGATAGAAGGAAGGCAGGTGCAGGTGGGTGCATGGCGTTATACTGTTTATGGAGCGGGTGGACACCTTGTTCCGGTATATTTTCTAGATACGGCGATACCTCAAAATTCTGCCTGGGACCAGACACTCACCGATTACCTGTATGGCGGAGACAATCACTATCGCTTATGCCAGGAAGTTGTATTGGGTTTGGGTGGCATGGCTATGTTGCGAGCCATAAGACACGGCATGACACGGAATTACCACATGAATGAAGGGCACTCTGCCCTTCTGGTGTTAGCAATGATGATGGAACGGGCCGGGGGTCATGGGCTTAATACCGTGACAAAGGCGGATAAAGAAGCGATTCGTAAACATTGCGTGTTCACCACTCACACTCCGGTCCCCGCAGGACAGGACCAGTTCCCCCTGGACCTCGTGGTAAGCGTACTGGGTGAAGAGCTAACAGAGGCCCTGAAGGCAACCGAATGCTCTTTTAATGGCGTGCTGAACATGACAGACTTGGCCCTAGCGAATTCTCGCTATGTAAATGGTGTCTCTATGCGGCATGGGGAAACATCTTGTGATATGTTCCCTAACTATCCTATCAATTCTATCACCAATGGGGTGCATGCCGCGACCTGGACTTCACCCCCCTTTTGCCGCCTGTACGACCTCCATATTCCGGAGTGGCGCCACGACAACCTATACCTGCGCTATGCTATGGGGATTCCGACTGACGAAATCCAGCGAGCCCACGATGAGGCCAAAGTGGAATTGCTGGCCGAGGTGAAGAAACGCACCGATATTCAATTTGACCCCGCCGTGATGACCCTGGGTTTTGCCCGGAGAGCTACAGCATACAAACGTGCTGACTTGCTTTTCTCCGATATGGACCGTCTGAAGAAGATGTGTCAAGAGATTGGCCCTATACAAATCATTTATGGCGGTAAAGCTCACCCCAAGGATGATGGTGGCAGGTCCCAAATTCGGCGGATCTTTGAGGCTGCATCTACTCTGAAAGATACAATTCGGGTAGTTTACCTGGAAGAGTACGATATGGCAATAGCGAAGTATCTCTGCGCCGGAGTGGACCTGTGGCTGAATACTCCACAAAAACCTATGGAGGCCTCGGGCACCAGTGGGATGAAAGCTGCATTGAATGGGGTGCCCAGCCTGAGTATTCTGGATGGCTGGTGGATTGAGGGGCATGTGGAAGGCGCGACCGGCTGGTCGATTAGTGACAATTGGAAGCCAGAGAGTAACCCCGCGATAGAAAGTGTATCTTTATATCACAAATTGGAGGGCACCATCATTCCCATGTTCTATAAAAGACGTGATGAATTTGCGATTGTGATGCGTGGAGCCATCGCTCTAAATGGCTCATATTTTAATACGCAGCGCATGGTGGTCCAGTATTTGGAGAACGCCTATCTAGCTACGGGCAAGAGTTAGTTTGGGGAAGCCAACTTCCTGAGGACTTCAAAGGCTGCTGTACTCCGCGGCGGCATGGGGATCAGACTAACTCTGTTGTTAGCTTGACCTTGCATTTATTCATGGGGTAACAATTGTCTACCGGTCTGTCCCAGGGATTGATTTCAACTCTAACCAGGCATAAAATCAAGGCTGTTTCCATGGATGTTTGGGAGGCCTGTCCGTGATTGAGATGACGATAGATAGCATAAGGATAAGCGTGACTAATTCTCAGCGGGTAGTTATTCTGAAAGAGAAATCCCGCGAATGCTATCTGTCTATGTGGATTGGAACGGCAGAGGCTGATGCCATAGCTATCAAACTTCAGGGCGTATTAGTGCCCAGGCCTTTGACCCATGATTTGCTTTGCTCTGTTATCGATGCCCTGGGGGCTGCCGTTGACCACGTAATAATTGATAAAATGCTGGAAGTAGATTCTCGGCCAAGCGATGCCCTGGCCCTGGCAGTCCGAATATCGGCTCCTATATATGTTGGTGAATCTATCATGGAGAAGGCTGGGATTTTGCTGGATAGAGAGACTGGTAATGTTATACCTCAAGCACTGAAAGCCATTGAAGATAACACGAAACCAGTAGATGAGGCAGAGTTAAAAAAGCTGTCTGCCTTCAAGGATTTTGTCCAGAACTTGAACCTTGGAGACCTGGAAAAAGACAAAAAGAAAGAGGACCCTTAAGTTAGAACCTTTCAGCCAGGTGATTATGCATCTGGTGTGGTACAAATAAAGGTCAAAAAGCAACGTCTAGTGAGAAAGTGGCCGATACGGAAAAATCACAGTTGAGATGTAACGCGGACTCGTGAGATGCAAAAAATTCTGTTCTATACAATTACAGGAGGCATGATTGGGTTCGTAGCCCAACTTGCCGGAGCAAATCTTCTTGTGACGCTACTTTTATCCCTGGTAGGCCCTCCCGTTCTGTTGTTGATCATTGCGATCCTCCGCAACAAGGGAATACTCTGACGCTATCGTTTTCGTTGCCGGGTGCTTCATACTATCTGGCCGATTAGTTTCAAGCTGCAACAGGGCGTGGCTAGGCCGCGGCTGCCAGCCCAATAATGACTAAATATCATTGAACAACTCGATGGAATGTTCATTATGTAATTTCCACTTCAAGACTGAGTCGAAATATCCTTCAACCGTATCGCCCGGCCGGTCTGGATAGACCCGAAACCGTACCTGTCCCTGATGCGGTCGATAGCTTTGTTCAATTCCTCCAGCTTCCGGGCGGAAGGAGCGAATAGCGTCGCCTGCCGGCTCGCCTCCACCAGATTCGACACGCCGATGCCAATTAGCCGCACCGCTTGTTTTTCCTTCATCAGTGCCCGCTCGAGCAACACAACACCCGTCTCAAATATCTTCTGATCGGTACTGGCGTTTTCTCGAAGTGTGTGACTCCGGGTAATGGTCGTAAAATCAGGGTATCTTACCTTTAGGCATTGTCAGATAATAAGTATTGCAATTTAAGGGATTCTATGCTATACTTAGGGCATGGATACGGAACTGATCAAGCGACGATTTAGAGCCTTGG
>JACVQG010000112.1 GCA_015661045.1 Dehalococcoidia bacterium
CCAAGGCTCTAAATCGTCGCTTGATCAGTTCCGTATCCATGCCCTAAGTATAGCATAGAATCCCTTAAATTGCAATACTTATTATCTGACAATGCCTAATACCGGGGCTATCGATCGAAAATTGTAAAACGTGATGGAGTGATTATAATATTTGACTTCATAGTAGCAAGGTGTGAAAGGCGGGTGTGGGTGGTATTAAAGTGAAGCCATAAGGTATAATACCTCTTAGTCCCGGAAAGGGTGGCTATTGTTTAAGCGTAAAATATCCTGGATAGGCATAGCCCTGGCGGTAATATTTCTGGCGCTATTTCTGTACCGCGTCGACTTCGGGCAGATGGTACAGGTGCTCAGGAAAGCCAATTATTTTTATATAGCCCCGGCTATCCTGGTCTATTTCATCGGCGTATGGTTCAGAGCAGTCCGCTGGCGCTTACTCTTGCGGTCCCTAGGCGATTTCCCTTCCCACCGCCTCGTCTCTCCTATCCTTATCGGCTTCGCGATAAATAATATCCTGCCCGCCCGCGTCGGCCTTATAGTGCGGGCATATCTCCTGGGAATCCAGCAGGGCGTGAGCAAAATTGCCAGCGGCGCTACAGTCGTAGTGGACCAGCTTTTCGATGGTCTGGCCCTTTTATTCTTCCTTGGGGTTATAGCTATCCTCGTACCGTTGCCAGTGTGGGCCAGGACAACAGCTCTGGTCTCTGCAATTATTTTTGTAGGCTTTTTCATGCTTCTGTTGGTTCTGGCCCTATCACCCCGCCTTACTCGATGGCTGGTTGAAAGGCTAACACATTGGCTTCCGAGCAGGTGGCAACCCGGAATCGCTGGCAGCGTCAATAAGGTTCTTGCCGGTCTGGCCCCACTGCAACGCCCCGACCGGATAGCTATAGCCTTCTTTCTCTCGCTTCTGGTTTGGGCGATAGAAGCCGGGGTATTCTATCTGGTTGCTTTTTCCTTTGGATTGGGGCAACCTTTTCATGTGATGTTGCTGGTTACCAGCATATCCAATATCGCTATCACTTTGCCGTCGTTGCCCGGAGGCATCGGCCTTAAAGCGGGTCTCGATAGCTGAAGCGACGGGAAGAAACCGGGAGGAAAAATGAGAATAGGCATCATCGGAGCCGGCCTCACGGGCCTAACGGCAGCTTTTGAATTAACCAGACGTGGACACAAGGTGACCCTTTGGGAGAAGGAGAACGCCGTAGGAGGGGAAGCGGCCGCTTTTGATATAGGGGGCAATCGCCTGGAAAAATTCTATCATCATATTTTTATGAGTGACAAAGCCCTTCTTGGACTGCTGACTGAGCTTGACCTGGCATCTTCCCTCCAGTGGCTGCCCTCCCATGTAGGCTATTACTATAGCGGTAAGATACACAATTTCACAACACCGGTTGACCTTCTCCGCTTTAAACCGTTAGGAATTACAGACAGGTTGCGCCTGGGCCTGGTCTCCCTCTACCTTCAACGATATACCCAGTGGCAAAACTTCGAAGGTATTACTGCCCAGGAATGGCTACTGAAGAATGCCGGGAAGCGTAGCTACGAGGTTATCTGGGGACCTTTGTTGCGGGGCAAGTTCGGCGATACCGCTCCCCAGATTAGCATGGCCTGGCTCTGGGGCCGGATACGGATGCGTTTGGGTTCCCGCCGCCAGGGCATAGGTCAGGAGCGCCTGGGTTATTTGAAAGGTAGCTTTGGCCGACTTGGCGAATCCCTGGCCCAACGGGTGCAGAGCGGAGGCGGCGCTATCTATCTGGGAACGCCTGTAAAGCGACTGGCTATACAGGATGGGCGGGTTGCAGGAGCTATCTTAACCAATGGAGATATTTCCTCTCAGGATGCCATAATAGCAACAATATCATCCCCTTCTTTTTTATCGCTGGTCCCCGAAATGCCCTCTGAATATGCAGGCAAAGTTGGGCAGACCCGCTATCTGGCTGCTTTATGCATGGTGTTGACACTCAAGGGCCAATTTTCTCCGGTCTACTGGCTCAATATCGGCGACTCTACCTTCCCCTTCGTGGCCACCATCGAACAAACGAACTTTGTCAGCCCATCGGAATACGGCGGCAAACGAATACTATACGTCTCTAACTATCTTCCGGCCTCCAGTCCGCTTTTCCGGATGACCGCCGATGAACTGTTGAAGCATTACCTGCCCTTTTTACAGAAAATCAACCCCCGATTTGACACTGGTTGGATTGGAGAATATCATTTATTCAAAGAGGAATATGCTCAACCGGTTGTCCCCATAAATTACTCCGGCCAGATACCTGCTCACAGTACACCAATTAAGGGACTCTATCTGTCAAATACGACTCAGATATATCCAGAGGACAGGGGCATGAACCAGGCAATCCAACTGGGATTCAAGATAGCCGGACTGGTTGCTTAAACATTGGGCGCCCGTGGTTCTCGCGGACGGAAACCCCATAACCCCCTTTACGTAAAGGGGGCAGCCCGCCTGCGGCGGACGGGGGTTTTCGACGCTGGCAAAGACCCGACCAATAGCTAGTAATAATAATCAAACAGGAAGGTATAAATGGTCACTATAGGCATAGACCCCATAATCGTACATATCGGTAGCTTTGCAATCCGGTGGTACTCACTAATGGTCATGCTGGCAGCCCTGGTGGGCGTTCTCTGGGTGTGGAAAGCGGCTCAGAAAGCTGGAATCGCTGGCGATTATGCTTTCACCCTGGCTATCTGGGCCATACCGGGTGGTATTCTAGGCTCCCGGTTAACCCATATCCTGGACCAGTTCAGCTATTATGCGGCTAACCCGGCGGCTATGATAGGGGGTGAGGGTGAGGCGATTACCGGCGCTGTCCTGGGTGGAACGCTGGCAGTATGGATAGGTTCAAAGGTACACAAGTATCCTTTTGGTAAGCTGATGGACCTTACGGCGCCCGGGATGATTCTGGCTCAATTCATCGGACGGATTGGTTGTACTATCAATGGGGATGCCTATGGCCTACCTACCTCAGGCCCGTTAGCCATAATCTACACCCATCCCAACTCCTTTGCCCCATTGGGCGTGCCTACCCTGCCATCGGTCTGGTTTGAAATGGCCTGGGATTTACTGGTCTTTGCGGCGCTGATGGTTTTCCGGGGACGCTTAAAGCCCGATGGCTCCCTGTTTATGGTCTATCTGGCTATGTATAACTTCGGACGCTTCTTCATAGATTTCACCCGCACCAATCAGCCGTGGCTGTTCGGGCTTCACCAGGCCCAGGTAATCACCCTGTTAGTCCTGATAGTGGTTATTCCCATGTTGATAGCCCGCGTGCGGTGGCAGAGGCCACAGAATGTTTCCAATGTGGATCAGGCAGCGGCTAACCCGTAATTTTTAGCTTACTTACCGGGATGAAGTCACAAAATCCAGCACATGTAACTCTAACCTAGACCGTCCTTGCCAGTTGTCCACGCCAAGCTGGTAGGCCATATCTATCGAGGTTGGCACGGTTTCATCTGTCAGGTGTCCCAGGTCGAAGCCTACCGCCTGCCAGATTTGACCCCCGCTTGTTGGGGCTTTCAGCTTTAACCGGAGATGCTCGCCCTGTTTTCCGACCCGCCGGCAGTCCACCACCTGTGTATTCCGGCTGAGGAAGGTAGGAGTCGGATTGCCTTTGCCGAAGGGGGCTAGCTTTTGTAACTGGGGATAGACCTGTCCGTCCAGGACACCTAAAGGTAATTCCATATCAATAAGCAACTGAGGACGCAGGTCAACGCCATCGAGTTTCTGCCGTGCCATATCCGTCAGACGTTTCCGTAGTTCAGGCATAAGGTTGGTAGGCACCGAAAAACCCGCTGCCTGCGGATGGCCGCCAAACTTTTCTAACATACCGGCGCACCCCTGTAAAGCACTTATTATGTCAAATTCGGGAATGCTACGGGCGCTACCCCGGCAGGTCTCCGGCCCCCATTCCACAACGATAGCCGGACGGCTGAATTCCTGCACCAGGCGGCCGGCCACTATCCCCGTTACCCCGGACCAGAAATTCTCTCCCTCGACTATAATGATAGGAGTGTCTTCGCCCTGGGTACGGGCAATTTCCTTGGCTTTAGAGAATATCTCGGTGGTTAGCTTCTGGCGTTCGTCGTTACATTGCTCCAGGCGGCAAGCCAACTCCTGGATTTCTTCGTCGGAGGAACTGGTCAGCAGCCTGTAGCTGAGCATGGCATGATCTATGCGCCCCGCTGCATTAAGACGAGGGCTTAAGTTATAGCTGATGCCTTCGGCATCTATGCTACCGGGCGTCAAACCGGCCTGACGCAACAGCTCTTTCAATCCGGGCCGTTCGCACTGTTTATTAATAAGCTCCAGGCCGCGTCTTACCATATAACGGTTATCACCCTGTAAAATGACCATATCTGCCACCGTACCCAGGGCTACCAGGTCCAGGTACTGTTCCGTCTCTTTGCCTCTGCCCATTCCACCCATTAATGCTTGAAGAAACTTGTATGCCACGCCTACGCCCGCAAGCTCGGCAAAAGGGTAAGCCGAACCAGGCCGGTGCGGGTTGACTACAGCCAGGGCTGGCGGCAGCAAGGGCTTCCCGATTACACCGGGACTTCCTGCTTCTACTGTTAACCGGTGATGGTCTGTAACAATAATGTCCTGTCCCGCCTTTTGGGCCTGGGCGACCTCTTCGTAGCCGGTAACGCCGCAATCCACAGTGATAACAAGGCTGACACCATCACGCCTGAGCTGTTCCAGCGCACTGGCATGAAGCCCGTGCCCCTCATTCAAACGATGAGGAATGTAAAGCGCCGGATCGCCCCCCAGAGCCTTTAACCCCCCAACTGTAATGGCGCTGGCTGTAATACCATCGGCATCAAAATCCCCGTAAACTGCTATCTTCTCACCGCGTAAAAGGGCCTGGTACGTGCGGGATACAGCTTTCCCCATATCAGGAAGGAGATACGGATCATGGGTCAATCTTTCATCTGCAGCCAGGAAGGTTTCCGCCTGACTCGCTTCGGTAATTCCCCGGTTGTAAAGGAGTTGCGTTAGTAAGGATGAGCCGTTGCCCTGTATGAAGGTTTGCCCGTTATAAGAGGGTACGAGTTGCCAGCGGCTGTGCGTCACAGCCGTTTCTCCTGAAACTCACCTATAACCAGCACCGAATTGTGGCCGCCAAAGCCGAAGGAGTTGGATAGCGCTATTTTCACCGGCGCTTTACGCGCCACCAGAGGCACATAATCCAGGTCGCATTCAGGGTCTGGATGGGTGCGGTTGATAGTCGGAGGAATTATGCCATTTTGGATAACCAGAGTACAAATAGCAGCCTCGATAGCGCCTGCCGCGCCCAGCAGGTGGCCGGTCATAGACTTGGTAGAGCTTATGGCAACTTTATAGGCTTGAGGCCCGAAGACTGTCTTGATAGCAATAGTTTCGTTCTTATCATTCAATGGCGTGCCGGTGCCGTGGGCGTTTATGTAGTCCACCTGCTCCGGCCTTATCCCTCCCCGTTTCAGAGCCGAATACATTGCCCGCGCGCCACCCTCGCCATTATCCGCCGGCTGTGTCATATGATACGCATCGGCAGTGGCGGCGTAAGATAGCACCTCAGCCAGTATAGTCGCCCCTCGATTTAATGCGTATTCCATATTTTCCAGCACCAGTACCGTTGCCCCCTCGGATAAAACAAACCCTTCCCGTTTGGCATCGAAAGGCCGCGATGCCTCTGTTGGAGTATCGTTCCGAGTGGATATGGCTCTGGCGGCATTAAACGCGGATACGGCGATAGGTGTCACCGCTGCTTCAGCGCCCCCTGCTAACATAGCGATTGCGTCGCCACGACGGATAGTTTCCGTAGCTACGCCAATCGCATCGGCACCGCTGGAACAAGAAGACACAGTGCAGAAATTTGGCCCTTTTATCCCCAGGATAATAGATACCATGCCAGGCCCCATATCGGCTACTATCATAGGCGCCAGAAAGGGACTTACCCGGCTGGGACCTTTCGCTGCTAAAATCCGGCACTGTTCCTCAAAAGTGCCTATACCACCGATGCCGCTGCCGATAATAGCCCCGATGTCACAGGCATTGCCGGAGTCTATTTTTAGTCCGGCATTTTCTACTGCCTTGACGCCCGCAGCTACCGAAAGCTGAGCGAACCGGTCCATACGCCGGGCCACCTTGCGGTCCATATAATTAGCCGGGTCGAATCCTTT
>JACVQG010000113.1 GCA_015661045.1 Dehalococcoidia bacterium
GTTACACAGCACATCCTCCATAATCTCTTAATTAAGCGTTATAATAGAAACAATTAAAAGGCAACCTTTAAAGCAACTAATATCTGGAGCATACCTTTTTATTGCTAACGAAACCTGAAAGTAGCGGGGATTAAGAAAGGTATTTAATCCGTTCTATGGCCAAACAGCATCATCGAAGGCGATATCATTTCCTTGATTTACTCCTTATCTTCGTTCCTTTATCCTTTGTTCTATATTACCTGCAGATTAACAGCGTTATCACCTTTTTTGTTACTGCCATAGCGTTAGCAGCCATCACCCATTTCATTGCGGAATCTACCTCGATTATTGCCAGACGTGTCTCGAACACTATCTCGGCGTTAATCAATGCTACTTTTGGCAACGTCGTTGAATTCTTCATCGCGATTTTTGCCCTTCGTGATGGACTTGTAAGTCTGGTCAAGGCTTCTATTACAGGCTCCATAGTTATTAACGTTCTTTTACTTATAGGTTTGTTGTCCATGCTTGCCGGGGGACTGAAATACAAGGAACAGCGTTTTAACAAAGATTCAGCAGGCGTAGCCTCTACCATGCTCATAATTATGGTGGTAGGTCTGGCGCTGCCATCTTTATATAACGTAACTGTAGGTAAGCCAGAGCAAACTATGAGCTTTGCCGTGTCTATCATTTTGGGAATTATCTATCTACTCAGTTTGCTTTACACACTGGTTACTCATAAGCATTTATTTGTCGTAGAACGCAAAGGGCCGCATGATGAACATAGCAGGTGGTCAACCCGTACAGCAGTGATTATCCTCCTTATTGCAACAGCCATGGTTAGCTTTGAGTCTTCAATATTAGTAAAAACAATCGAGCCTCTCATCCAGCTTGGTGGTTTCACAGAAACGTTCGTAGGTCTGGTATTCATTGCGATACTTACTAATATCCCGGAACATTTAAGCGCTATAAACTTTGCCCGTAAGAACAACATGACATTATCCCTGGAGATTGGCATGAGTTCCGCCTTACAGATAGCGCTATTCGTCGTCCCTGTACTGGTGCTGGTAAGTTCTCTATATCTTGGCAACCCGCTGGATTTGGTGTTCAGCCCATTCGAACTCGTAGCCATAGTAATCACAGCGATGATAGCTAACTATATTAGCTCCGACGGGGTATGTCATTGGTTGGAGGGCGCCCAGTTAATAGCCGTCTATTCCCTTATTGCCACGGTATTTTACTTTATTGTATGAGTCAATAATTCCCGTTATTTTTACTATTATCATCCTGGTTGCTTACCGATAGGTCAATGTTCACCCCCCCGTTATCGGGGATCCTTTGAAGCAACGGCGCATACCTTGCCTCCAGATTTGAAGATTAAGATTCACAGCAGCTTTATTTTTAACTCAGATTGTGCTAGAATGAAAACGTACTGTTGAGCATAGTTTTTTGACTGCTAAACATGTATGCTCTATAATATCCCCTAATAAAGACCAAAACCCTAATCTTCTAACGAGGTTCACTTTTGACTGACACAATGAACCGGACACAAACAGGTGCAAACCAGGAAGCAGAAGAATTTCTGGCCCAGAAATCTCCGCCTCGCCGCGGTGAAGTAATCACAGGCACTGTTGTAAGCCTCGATAAAGATGGGGCGTGGGTGGATATTGGGTTTAAATCCGAAGGCATTATCCCCAACGATGAGAAGCAAACGGTATCCACACTCCACCCTTTAAAAGTAGGCGATAAAGTGCCTGTTCTCATCCTTGAGCAAGAGGGTGAGGATGGACGTCTGGTCCTTTCATTAGATAGAGCCCGGCGTCAGCGGGGTTGGCATGAACTCGAAGAGCACTTAACCAGCGGCGAACCCCTTGAGATTGAAATTGTAGATACCAATAAAGGTGGACTCGTAGCCGTTTACGAGGGTATTCAGGGATTTATACCCAGCTCTCAAGTAGCTGGACAACGTGACAATACCCCTCAGGGCACAGAGGATTGGTTAACCCGACGCAAAGGCCAACTGGCAAAGGTCAAGATTATTGAGTTAGACAGGCAGCGGCGGCGGCTAATCTTTTCCGAGCGTATGGCGGTAAAAGAGGTAAGGGAAAAGGAACGGGACCGCCTTTTAGCGGAAATCAAGGAAGGGGAAATCCGGCATGGCCGCGTCACTGGTATCCATAGTTTTGGGGTTTTTGTAGATCTAGGGGGTATGGAAGGCCTGGTGCCCTTGTCAGAACTATCCTGGCAAATAGGTCAACCACTTTCCGATGTCGTAAGTGTCGGCGCAGATGTAGATGTGTTTGTGATGAAATTAGACCAGGAGAATAAGCGGGTGGTGTTAAGCATACGCCGCACTAAACCACACCCCTGGGAAGGCATTCAGGGTAAATATCAGGTAGGACAACGGGTTACAGCCACGGTGACTAAGCTGGTTGCTTTTGGGGCTTTTGCTCGTTTGGATAACTCGATAGACGGATTGATTCATATTTCAGAATTAGCTTCAAGGCGTATTGCCCACCCCAAAGAAGTGGTGCACGAAGGCGATGTGCTGGAGTTAAAAGTATTGAGCATTGACACAGAGCGACGCCATCTGCGCCTGAGTTTAAGGCAAGCGCAAGAGGAGCTTTAGCCCCAATGTTTTGGGACATTTAGGAGATTGCAATGGCAAGTAGATTTGAGAAATTTTCAGAGCGAGCGCGTAAAGTACTGACTCTGGCCCAGGAGGAGGCACAGCGCTTCAATCATAACTATATCGGCACCGAGCATATTCTGCTGGGTCTGGTTCGTGAAGGCGAGGGGGTTGCCGCCAAGGTACTTGGCAACCTGGGCGTGGAACTCCCCAAGGTTAGAGCAGCAGTCGAGTTTATTATCGGAAGGGGCGAAAAGCCTTCCAGTAGCGAAATTGGCTTGACTCCTCGTGCTAAAAGGGTTATTGAACTGGCCGTGGACGAAGCCCGCCGGTTTAACCACAATTATATTGGAACCGAACACCTCTTGTTGGGTTTACTGCGTGAAGGCGAAGGCGTAGCTGCCGGCGTCCTGGAGAGTCTTGGGGTTAGCCTGGATAGGGTTAGAACCGAGACAAGCCGCGTGCTCACTCAGACCACTCCTCAGGGTCAGCAAGCGGCGCGCCCTTCGACTCGTACACCCACTCTGGACCAATTGGGTGTGGACCTGACCAACCTGGCCAGGAACAAAAAACTGGACCCCGTCATAGGCCGCACCAAAGAGATTGAACGGGTAATACAGATACTTAGCCGCCGCACTAAGAACAATCCGGCCCTTATTGGCGAACCGGGAGTGGGCAAAACTGCCATAGTCGAGGGCCTGGCCCATCGCATCGTGGCCGGTGAAGTCCCCGAAACATTGCAGGGCAAAAGGCTGGTTACCCTGGATGTAGGCTCCCTGGTGGCAGGAACTAAATACAGGGGTGAATTCGAAGAGAGGCTAAAGAAGGTCATAGAGGAGATAAAAGCTTCCGGTAACTGCGTCCTGTTTGTAGACGAAATGCACACCATTGTTGGCGCAGGCGCAGCGGAAGGCGCTGTGGATGCCGCCAATATCCTCAAACCGTCCTTATCCCGCGGTGAACTCCAGTGCATTGGCGCTACCACCCTTGACGAATACCGCAAACACATCGAAAAGGATGCCGCCCTGGAGCGCCGTTTCCAGCCCGTGCTGGTAAACGAGCCTACTATAGAAGAAACTCTGGACATCCTGAGAGGCATTAAAGCACGTTATGAAGAGCATCACCGCCTGACTATTAGCGATGAGGCTTTGAAGGCGGCCGCCAGCCTGGCATCCCGTTACATCGCCGACCGCTTCCTCCCCGATAAAGCTATTGATATTGTAGATGAGGCCGCTTCCAGGGTCAGGATAAAGCGTGGGCTTATCCCTATCTCCATGAAGGAAGCCAAACGAGCCCTGGAAACAGTCCGCAAGGATAAAGAAGAGGCTATTAACACCCAGCAATATGAATACGCCGCTGAGCTCCGGGACAGGGAGCAACACCTCATTGAGAGAATTGAAAAGATGGAGAAGGACTGGCAGCAAACGGAAAACCAGGAAAAACCAATAGTTACTGTAGAGGATATATCCGAAGTACTGAGTATGTGGACAGGCATTCCCGTATCCCGACTGGCTCAGGATGAGACCAGTCGCTTGCTCCAAATGGAGGATGTCCTCCATCGCCGCATTGTGGGGCAGGATGAGGCAATAACAACAATAGCACGGGCAGTACGCCGCGCCCGCGCTGGCCTAAAAGACCCCCGCCGTCCCATTGGCAGCTTTATCTTCCTGGGGCCAACGGGCGTAGGGAAGACCGAATTAGTTCGCGCATTAGCCGAATTTATGTTCGGTAGTGAGGATAACCTGATTCGTCTGGACATGTCTGAGTTCATGGAACGTCATGCAGTAGCCCGGCTGGTGGGAGCGCCTCCCGGATATGTGGGCTATGACGAGGGCGGCCAACTAACCGAAGCGGTTCGGCGAAAATCCTATTGCGCTATCCTTCTTGATGAAATTGAGAAGGCCCACCCTGATGTATTCAATATCCTGCTCCAGATTTTCGACGACGGCCATCTCACCGATGCCAAGGGTCGCCGGGTGGACTTCCGCAACTCCATAATAATTATGACCAGCAATATCGGCTCGGAGCTAATACGTAAAGAGTCATCATTGGGCTTCACCATGCGCACGGATGAGAACAAAGCAGTCCAGCAATCCTATGACCGGATGAAGGACAAAGTGCTCGCAGAACTTAAGAAAACCTTCCGCCCCGAGTTCTTGAACCGCATTGATGGGGTGGTGGTCTTCCATTCCCTGGCCAAAGAGCACATACGGCAGATAGTTGACCTCATGCTTAAAAACGTAGTTAAACAATTGGAGGAGAAAGGCGTAAGGCTGGAGATAACTGACGCCGCCAAGGACCTGCTTGGTGAAAAGGGCTTTGACCAGGTCTATGGCGCTCGCCCTCTGCGCCGGGCCATTCAAAATATGATTGAGGACGAGCTTTCAGAAAGCCTGCTCCGGGGCCAATTTGCTTCGGGCGATACAGTGGTAGTGGACCGGGCGGACGATAAAATCGTAATCCATAGCCGGACGCTGGCACCAGCTACCTTGGTTCCAGGCTCCACACCATTGAGGATAGAAGGTGGTAGTGGACCGGGCGGATGAAATAATCGTAATCCATAGTCGAACGCTGGCGCCAGCTACCCCTGAATAACTATATTTTTCAGAAATTGATATAACCCCGATAAGTCGGGACTAACGAAAGGAAGAGATGGCTCAAGAACGGATAGATGTCCCTATCACCGGCAAGATTATTGCGGTAAGTGTAACAGTAGGTAGCAAGGTTGGGGAGGGGGATTTAATCTGCACCATAGAATCCATGAAGATGGAGAATCCTATTCTTTCCCCGGTATCGGGTAAGGTAACTGAAGTCAAGGTATCACCCGGGCAGGTGGTGCAAACAGGTTCTCTAATAGCAACAGTAGAATACTAACACTTAAACCAATAGGGTGAAATCGCTTCCTATAAAGGAATTGACAAGGTGTCCCGATAAATCGGGACACCTTGTTTTATTAGCCATGAATCATTAAGATAAAGAGCAAAAGAATCTTATTATAGTAGGGAGTAATAGCTATGGTTCTACAAAAAAGGCAGTTCATTGTGGATGAAAAGGGGCGTAAAAAAGCCGTATTGTTGCCAATACGAGAATATCAAGAATTAATGGAAGATTTAGAAGACCTGGCCATAATCGCCGAAAGGCGAGAGGAACCA
>JACVQG010000114.1 GCA_015661045.1 Dehalococcoidia bacterium
TCCAGGAACACAGCCCCGGAACCGGCTACTAATTCCATCTGAATGCCGTAGCGGTCTTTGAAGGCTTTAGATAAAGCCAATCCCAGATCTCCCACAAACGAGAAGCTATAAACTGTTAACTTCCCTTCTTTTTTAGCCGCCTCCACTAACTTTTGCCATTCAACTTCCTGGGGTGTGGACGGTGGGAGGTTGGATGTGAGAACAGGTGCGGGAGTTGATACAGGTCGGGCGTCTGGTGCGGCAGTTGGCGTTGCCCTGGGGGCGCAGGATAAAACAAGCACAGCCGCCAGCATACTTGCCATGGCCATCAAAACACACTTTTTCATAATTCAACCTCCCCTATGATGTCGTAATAAGTATCATTTATGGGAATTCATTCTATTACAGCTAAGAAGTTATTTCCAGAACTCCAGGAAGGTCTTCTCCCTGAACATACGCGCCTGCTCTTCATCGTCCCTGGCATCCATTACAACCACCTTAGGCGGGTCCATGCGAATTCCAAGAGGTGAATAATCGGGCACATCCTTACGGACCGAGAGGGCGGTTTTAGACTTGGCGGCTACCTCCTGACCCTCTTTAGAAATAAGCCAGTTGATGAATAGCTTTGCTGCATTGGGGTGCGGGCTACCCTTTAAAACAGCGGCAGTTACATTGGTGCCTACAATCCCTTCCTGCATTGGCACCGGCTTGATAGGCGCGCCCTCGGCTACAAAGGGTCCCAGGGTAACTGTAGAGCCTACTGCAAAGATAGGGGCATCACCCTTGGCCAGCATTCGGGCAGCGTCAGGTACATTGGGAGTCATTATCATATCCTGTTTACCCAGGTCCCTAATGTAATCCATGGTAAGAATTCCCCTGTTAATGAGGGGAACAAAAACAGTATAAGCCTGCCCCGAGATGCGCACATCGTTGTTGATAATTTTACCCTTATACTTGGGGTCGAGGAGGTCTTTCCACGATTTAGGCTCTGCTCCAGGTTTCACCAGATTGGTATTGACGAAGGGTCCATAGTAAGAGAAGTAGTAACCCAATAGATGGCCGTCCTTATCATAGGCCATCGGATCAGACCTCCATACATCTTTATCTTTCAACGCCGGAATATCTTTTGAGCTTATCGTAATCCCGGAACCCTTCATATTCATCAGGTGGACTTGCGAGCCTTCGGTAAAATCGCCGTATTGCTGACCGATACGCTGCTCGGTCTTTACTCTCTCGAGGAATTCTGCTCCCCTGCCGGTGATAATATCAGCTTTGATGCCATATTTTTCTTTAAAAGCCTTGTTAATAGCTATACCTACGTCACCAATAAAATTATAGGAGTAAATGGTTACAGAGCCTTCTTTCTTAGCTGCCGCTATAACCTTTTCCCATTCTCCATCTGCAGAGGTAGGGGGTGTCAGGTTAGAAGTGGGACCAGACGAAGCTGATGGCGCAACGGTAGGCATTGTAGCTGGCGCCGTAGTAGATTGGGATGGGGTGGAGGGGGCACACGCTACGATGAACACACTTAAAACAAGAACAGCGACCATAAGTTTTGAAACCAGCAGACTTTTTCTCATATTTCTTCCTCCAAAATATTTTTCATACATGGTTCGCTTTTACATCACGATGGTTCTTTATTGTTCAAAAATAAAGTATTTCTAATTATACCCGAAACTTGTTCGATAGCCAACTTTGGCTACCGGTTAACCTGTGGTGCATAAAAACTAGCGTTGACAGTACCTAAAAACATACACCTGGCCGCTGAAGGCACAGGAAACAAATTGTAAGTATTCGTTCCTGTTTTTATTGCAATCAAATGTGGTGTAACGGGGGCTGACTACGGTAAGGGGAGGTACTCGTCTGGAGAACCGTTAAAGCTAATTTACAAAAGGATGTTATTGCTAACTTCTGGATAATAGATACTAAATCACCTGTCCCTCAGGCAGCCCCAGCGAGACTCTTCCCTAAATAAGCCTCGATTACCTGGGGATTGCTGATGACTTCTGCCAGGGTTCCCTCGGCAACTTTACGGCCGTAATGCAGGACAACCAGTCTATCGGCTAAATCACCTATCAGTTTCATATCGTGCTCTACCCAGAGCATGGGAACTCCCAACTCGTATTTGATACGTAACAAGAACCTTGCAAAATCTTCCTTTTCCTGACGGGTCATTCCCGATGAAGGTTCGTCTAATAGGAGGACTTTGGGCTTCATGACCAGGGCTCTCCCTAATCCTACCAGCTTGCGCACCCCCAGTGGAAGGCCGGCAGCCGGGAATTTACGAAACATTTCCAACTCCAGGAACTCAATCACCTCTTCCACACGATAGCGAATATTACATTCATCCTTCTGCGCCAATCCCCAGAAGATGCCGGCGGAGAACAGGTTGGTTTTTATGGCTGTATGGCAACCCAACAAAAGATTCTCCAGGACGGTCATGTTAGTGAATAGTTCCACATTTTGAAATGTACGGGCCATTCCCAGAACAGCTATCTTGTGGGAGCGGAGGCCGACAACGTCTTTACCTTCAAACAGCACCTTACCTTTGCTGGGCCGGTATATTCCGCTGATTACATTAAGCACACAGGTCTTGCCTGCCCCATTCGGCCCGACTAATCCTAAAATCTCTGCCGGGCGGAGTTCAAAACCCACGCTGTCCAGTGCCTGGATACCGCCAAAGTTCAGACTCAGACCTTCTATCTTCAATGGTATATGTTTTTCCATATTATACCAACCACCGGCGCGTCCGCCTGTATTGTTTTACATCCCGGTAACTTCTGGTACCCTTTTCACTGAGCCCAAGATAAAATTCCTGAACGTCCTTGTGTTTCAGGAGACGCTCTGCAGTGCCGCTAAAGACTACGTGACCGTTCTCCATGATATAGCCATATTCAGCGATATTCAAAGCGGCGGCGCTCTGTTCAACCATGAGAATAGAAAGGCCCAATTCTTTATTCAGTGTTTGTACCCGCTCCATAAGATGCTCCACCATAATGGGAGCCAGCCCAAGCGAAAGTTCGTCAACCAGGAGAAGCTCAGGTGAACAAAGCAAAGCATTGCCAATAGCAAGCATCTGCCTTTCACCCCCGCTAAGATAGCCGGCTACCTGGTTCCGCCTTTCAAAAAGTATGGGGAAATAATGAAATATCTTATCTATTTCCTTCGACGATTGTACCTGTGAACTTTTCAAACAGCCCTGGAGGTTTTCTGACACGGTCAAAGTAGCAAAAATCTTTTCCCTTTCAGGGACCAGAACTAGTCCCCGGTTCACGACTTCGTGGGGCATCTTATTGTTAAGGCTCTTTCCGCGGAAGATAATAGTGCCATCGGTCACCCTGGCATTATCTATGCCCAGAAATCCGGAGATAGCTCGCAGAGTGGTAGTCTTGCCAGACCCGTTTACACCTAACAAAGCCACGATGCTTTTCTCTGGCACCGATAAAGACACACCCTGAACAGCGATGATGCTGCCCTGATAAACCACTTCCAGCTTATTTACTTCCAGAAAGGAATTCTTTTCCAAATGGGCCTCGATTTATTGCTTTGAAAATTGTCTTAGTATCAACAAAAAGGAGTCTTTTACTCCGGGTTTTAAACGGGGTATGTAGCTATCTACCAATCTATTTGGTTGTCGTTGGCGCCCGATGATATTTTAACGGCCACATTTCAAAATAGGTCCTTAGCTTGCGCCACAGGGCTACAAGACCCCCCGGCTCCAGGATAAGGAACATTGCCACCAGTAGACCGAAAGTAGCAAACTGAATAGCAAAGAAATACGACTGAAACCTGGGGGGCACATTTATCCAGTGAAACAGCCCGTCCAGAAGATAGGGCGTCAGTGTAATAATTATCGCTCCGAAGAATGAACCCAGGATGGAACCTATGCCCCCAACTATTATCATGGCAATGTAAAAAATACCTACCCAGATAGTATATTCTTCGGCAGCGGCAAAATTCAGGTAATAAGCGCCCAGCGCTCCGACTATAGCAGTAACGCCGGAGCTAAAGGTGAAGGCGAGTATTTTGTAGTAAGCAACATTTACCCCTAACGCGGCTGCGGCGATATCCCTGTCTCTTATAGCCATCCAGGCCCGGCCAATGCGTGACCTGACGAGATTTATACAAACTATTGTTACTACTATAGTCACGGCAAGCAGGAAATAAAACCATACTTTGGAATTTTCCAACTTAAGGGGGCCTATAGTCCCTACGGGTACATTTATACCCGAAATGAACCCGGCGCCAGACTGGTAAAGAGACACAGTGAGGGTGACAATATAGTGAATTGATACTGTACTCAGGATAAGATAGACAGCTCGCAATCTCAGGGCGGGGAGGCTTGCCAGCAAACCCAGAAGGGCGCCCACAACCCCGGCTGCAGGCACAGTCACCCAGAAGGGTGGGGGAGGGTTGAAGCTAATTACCAGGGCGGCCACTGTAAAACCTCCAGCGGCCAGAAAGGCAGCGTGGCCTAACGAGATGAGGCCGGTATACCCCGTTAGTATGTTTAGCATTAGAGCCCCGATGCTGGACAGAAGTACCAGATTCCCCAGATGTATGTAATACCTGGGCGCAAAAAATGGAAAGGCCACAACCGCCGCAAGCAAAATCCCCAGCCATAACTTACGGAAAGGGGTATCGAAAACTGCCATATCTTTCTGAAATGAAGTCTTAAAGTGACCTGATCCCGGCATTTATACCCTCTCTATTTCTTCCTTAGTTCCCCAAAGACCCCACGGACGGGTGAGGAGCACAATAAGTAGCAATATCATAGGCGCTGCCATGCCAAACTTGGGGTCGAAGTAGCGCATAGCTATATTTTGCGAGAATCCTACGAGGAAGGCGCCAGGGATTACACCCTTCAGGCTATCCATACCCCCTACCAGGGGAACGGAAAACGCCGCAAGCCCCACCACTCCTATTTCGGGGGTCAGGTAGTTGTTTGCCCCATAGAGAATCCCACCGAGGCTTGCACTCAGGGTCGCGAGGCTCCAGGAAAGGGCGAAAAGGAAGTATATATTAATCCCTCTCTGTGAAGCCAGAAGGGGAGCTTCGGCTGACGCCCTCATACGGAACCCCAATTTGCTGCGTTGGAAAAACATGAACAGGAAAATCAGGTAAACAGCCGAGCTGCCGATAATGGCCAGGTCAAAGGTCGCCAGATTAGCGCCCCATGGCATGGCGTGGGGCGAGTTCTTAATGTCAAAGGCAACTGTCAGGTAGCGTAAGTCGGCGCCCCAGACCAGCGTGGCTATTCCCCGCAACAGGATGCTCAGCCCTATGGTAACGATTATGGCCGAATGGAGCGGTTGGCCTATCATGCGGTACATTGCCAGGAAATAGATAGCAGCCCCTACAGCGAAGCTAAAAAACAA
>JACVQG010000115.1 GCA_015661045.1 Dehalococcoidia bacterium
GAAGCGTTGCTGTAGAGCATCCATCGTGTGGTCGAGGGCGGCATGCAGATGAAGGCGGAATTGCTGCACACTGCCGTGAAGAATCTGCTTCAAAATGGCGGGAAGACACTTGCCGAGCGCACGGCTGAGGCTGCTCACCTCACTGAGAGGGAAGTGGATGTGCTAAGGCTCATGGGGAACGGAGACCAGAACAAGATAATCGCCACAACCCTGGGTATCACCCTGGATACTACCAAAAAACATGTCCGGAACGTTATAGACAAACTGCAGGCACGTAGCCGCACCCATGCATCTATTATCGCGGCCCAGGCAGGCATCGTGGGCAATCCTGTCGCCGTATTTACTGAAGCCTAACTTATGCCGGGAGGTGAGGTTCATGAGGGTCAGGCTGGGATGATTCGTAACGGTAACCGGCACTGGAAAGTAGTATCCACTCTGTCATATGAGTTAGCTCCAGGGCTTATTGTAGGGAACCGGTCCCTTGACCAAGATACTTATTGCGCTGCGCTACATGATTGCACACGAGGACATCAAGGAATAACCAACTCATTACATGACCGCTGTGCTATCAAAACCATCCTGTCCGCCCAATTGCACATTTAATCGGATTGTTCATGGCCAGTGAGCCTTTATTGAGGGCATTACACTCATTCCATGCGCAATACGATTACTGACCCCGAACTGATAGCTTCAGTCAGCCTTCTGCAAGATGAGGATATTATTGGTGCGGAGGGAAGTCAGGCACCCGACTGAGGAAATTTGAGGAGAAAGTATGCCTGACGCTAAGGAAACTTCCCATCTCCCTAAGAAATCTCCATAAGGGAATCCCTGAGGAGAATAAGGAAACTGAGGATAATGTAACTGATATGGCCATGTCAGTATGTAGACTCTGCGATGCAGAGGTACCCCGAACCTCAATGCTCGCCCATTACTCGAGCCAACATCCAAAAGAACGTGATCAGGCGTACAACAATACTATTTCGAAGCGCCATGAAGAAGATAACCCAGTCAATGACCCTCCCCTTGCCAAAGAGAAACCTAAAGAGCCGAAAGGCCCACCGCCGACTGGCATAAAAGAGATAGCCGACCTGCGTTCCCGCATGGTACCCCTCAGACTCTACTCCGATACGGTATATATAGATACCGCAGTGGTTCTCTTCTATGATCTTACCAGGTTGAAAGACCCGTTATAGAAGAAGACATCCCGATAATAGGCATTAACTACACATGCGGACACGTCAGTTTGCCAACTCAAATCGGTCATATTAAATATGGCGTGAAAAATAACCTTGAAAATCCCCCGTCTCGACCCCGACCTGTCGGGGTTCGAGACACCCCCTTTACATAAAGGGGGCAAGGGGGTTTTCGCCCACCGCAACCACCATCAAATAGCTCTCTTTTTTTTGACCACTCCGATGTCACAATAAATAAACAATGTCCATGTAAGGGAGATCCAGGGGGATTGCTCTGTTACACGTTGATTATACAATCACTCAATTTCATGACACACCTTCCTTCAATCATCTACAAAAATATTGATATCATTAAACAGGGAAAGGACAGCAACAGGTAGCATTTAACCAGATTCACCTTATAGATGATATAATATTATAAAGGGTATTCCTATGGTAAGAACCTTAGCGTTAGTGGATCCGACTCGTTGCCATCCGGAGAAGTGCCAGGATGGAATCTGCCCAGCCATAAAGGAATGCCCCCGGCGCCTGTTACGCCAGGATGCCCCCTTTGAAATCGCCTATTTCTCTGGCGACCCTTCCTTATGCCGGGGTTGTTTCAAGTGTTTGCCTGTCTGCCCGCAAAAGGCTATCATCAAAGGATAAAAAACAGGGGGAACTCTAAGAACTAATTTCTAAAACCTAGGTTCACCCTCACCTTAATCCTCTCCCCTCGAGGGAGAGGGGGTTTGGAATTTGGTACTTGAGATTTGGAATTTTAACGGAGTGAGGTGATGAGATGCCAAACGAATTTACCTGTAAAGCTTGCGGCCACAACTTCAATAAACTTGTTTCATGTCAGGATAACAATGTCTCTTGCCCCCGTTGCGGCGCCCGCGAACTGGAGCAGAATGGTTATCTTTTAGGTACCTGTGAGACAGATGGCTTGACTGTTGATGACTACTGCGATGTAGCCCTCGCCCCTTGCTGCACCCCCGACTGGAAGGGCTGGAGAAACATTTTCTACGGCGCTGGTACCTGGCAGCCCGAGCCGTGCCCCAAGAATACCCCGGCCGAGAAGGAAAAAGAAGCAGAAAAACTGGAGAAATAGTTGACCCTGTTTCAACATGCCGCCGATAAGCTGGCCCGGAAAGAAGCCCCCCTGGCTGCCCGGATGCGCCCTCGGAATTTCGCTGAGTTCGTTGGGCAGGAGCATATCGTGGGAGAAGGCAGGGCGTTGCGCAAGGCCATCGAGTCCGACCAGCTTCCCTCCATCATCCTATGGGGACCGCCCGGCAGCGGCAAGACCACCCTGGCCCATGTTATCGCCAGCATCACTCAGTCCCATTTCATTTCGGTAAGCGCTGTCAACGCCGGCGTAGCTGACTTGCGGCGTGCTGTGGATATGGCCCAGGAGCAGCGCCAGCTTTATAGCAAAAGGACAATCCTGTTCATAGATGAAATCCACCGATTTAACAAGTCCCAGCAGGATGCTGTCCTGCCCCATGTGGAGAACGGGACTATCATCCTTATCGGCGCTACTACTGAGAACCCCTCTTTTGAAGTAATCTCCGCGTTACTGTCCCGGTGTCGTGTTTTTGCCTTGAAAGCCCTCAGCGATGCCCATATAGAGACAATATTGAAACAGGCCCTGGGTGACAAGGAACGGGGACTGGGGATAAAGACAGAGAAAGAGACAGGGATAGAAATAGACGAGGCTGCCTGGAAACACCTCATTGTAATGTCTAACGGCGATGCCAGGGTAGCCCTCAATGCCCTGGAGATGGCTGCCTTCGCCACTCAGCCCGACAAAGAGGGCAAACGCAGTATCAGCATGGCCACTATGGAGGATGCCCTCCAGCAACGGGCCTTGCTTTATGATAAGGCCGGCGACCAGCACTACGACATTATATCTGCACTGCACAAGTCCTTGCGCGGCTCCGACCCGGATGCCTCGCTCTACTGGCTGGGCCGGATGCTGGAGGCGGGGGAAGACCCGCTATATGTGGCCCGCCGCCTTATACGTTTTGCCTCCGAGGATGTAGGCATGGCCGACCCTCAGGCCCTGGTAGTAGCTATGGCGGCCCAGCAAGCTGTCCACTTCATCGGTATGCCCGAAGGAAACCTTGCCCTGGCTGAGGCGGTAGTCTACCTGGCTACTGCCCCAAAAAGCAATGCTCTATATACTGCCTATTCCGAGGTGCAACACGACGTGAACAAGACCCGCAACGACCCTGTCCCCCTGCACATTCGCAACCCCGTAACCGGGCTAATGAAAAATATGGGCTACGGCAAGGACTACAAGTATCCTCACAAATACGAAGGCAACTTTGTGGATGAAGAATACCTGCCTCCCTCCCTGAAGGGCAGACAGTACTATAAACCCGGCGACCAGGGTTTTGAGAAGGAAGTAGCGGAGCGGTTGAGGAAGTGGTGGGGGGAGAGGAAACAAAGAGAAAAGCCGTCTTAAAGTGCTTGACGCCAGACGATTGTTTCTAGTATAGTTTGCGTGTCAATAAGATACACACTTTTAACCAAGAACAAACGCTCACAGCTACAGGAGTAGCTGTGAGGCCTTTCAACTTGTGAATACTATAGCGTTGCTTGCAAGGAGGGTCGAGAAGCTATGACTACTGAAACTATTCGCACAACATGCACAGGAGCGTATTCTGTTTACAATGCTTCCCTCTATATTCGTGCCACTTTGGATAGCGGAAAGCTGCCAAGTTTGAATACCCGTCATTTATTTTATTGGATAAGAGAGGGCTTAGCGGCTGAATATTTAACGGGGATTAAGAGTGCTCAACGACTTATTACGTTCAAAGACCTCATTAGTCTCAGAATTATTGCTGCAATGCGAGCGAAAGGCATAAAACAGAGAGAAATAAGAATTGCTGAGACAGAATTAAAGAATCGATTCGGTTGGCAATATCCTTTTACTATGGCTCAGTTTTGGGCATCGCCCCCTGATATTTTTATGAGGTTAGAAGGTGTTCCAATGTCAGTATCTCGATACTGGCAATCTGCGATGGAATTCATTATGGAATATGTCGTGCCCATACATGGTCTAACTTTTGACGAAACAGATTCAGCCAAAACATGGACTCCACATGGAGGCGTGCTAATTAACCCCGCAGTACAATTTGGGAACCCTTGTATTATGGGTACGAGAGTACCAACAGAGGCAATTTGGAGTTTCCATCGTTCGGGGGATGACTTGGATACTTTAGCGTTCATGTATAGATTAAAGAAAGAGCAATTAGAGAATGCAATTGGGTGGGAGCGACGGGTCCAAGAAGCAGCAGCCTAAAAAGGTAACATTTTTCTTGGATGAATGCTTACCGTCTTGGATAGCGGAATTCCTAAGTAAGGTAGGATACCCTATCACAAGTTGGTATGAGGAATTTAAGGGGCAGCAAGGATTTGAAGACCCTTGGCTTATTTCTTATCTCGGTGCCAAGGGGTATACATGGATAACCAAAGACGAAAAAGCAAAAGTGGAGCATGAACCAAATATCCGCGCAGCTCAGATAAGTGTCATTTGGATACGGGGATTAGAACGAAGCAAGGGGCAAATTCCTAAACACTTCACCACAAAAGATTTACATAGAATGTTAACCGACAAGTTGGATGGTCTAGTTGAAGAAATTAGAAGCGCAAAAAGACCACTGTATTTTATTCTGTATATGTCAAAAAGTGGTAAATCAACTCAGCTACGAGTTGCATTAGAAGATTTTTTTAAGCGGAAATAAACCTCGTGTCTTGGTCTTTTTCACAAACAGTAGTTTTTCATAATGCTAAGAATCATCTAACTATTTATCATCCGATGAATTGGTGTAAGGGGGCAAGGTTCTGTTTCCTAACCTATTTTCATCCGGCCGCATCGGTTCTCTGACCATTAAGAACCGCATTATCATGGCCGCCATGGGCACCCGCTTCAGTACCGATACCCTGGGTGTCTCAGACCGACAAATCGCCTATTATGTCGAAAGGGCCAAAGGCGGTGTCGGGATGATTATCATGGAGGCTACCTGCGTTGACCGCAAACACTCCGGCCTCTACCCCACACTCACCCTGGACAAGGATTCCTACATCCCCGGCCATGCCGAGCTTGTGGAGGCTATACACAGACACGGGGCTAAAGCCGCGCTGCAATTATTCCATCCCGG
>JACVQG010000116.1 GCA_015661045.1 Dehalococcoidia bacterium
AATATATACCCTTTTTATACGGTTGTATTATATGTCGGAGAAGCTAGAAAGTCAATGGGAATTTCATTTGGGAGCCAATAGGATGCTAATAGCGTTTTGATTCCCACACCGAGGCTATACCAGAAGAAAACGAAAACAAGTTATGGACCATTATTTCGGGGTAATAGTTGGCGTGGTTTGTTTCTTTCAAACTCTCATCATCGTATACCCGTGCCCGTCGGTGCCGACGCCAAAATAGCCCGCACCCTGTGGACTCTGTATGATAATCCCCAGCATGAACGGTTGAAAGCCATTAATAAGGCCTTGCAACTGGAGCATGTTGTTGTACGGGGAAAAAGCCCACTGGCCGGTACCCTGAATGCTCAATCCGTAGCCCTGTTGAATCGCCTGAAAAGTGCCATTGGGATACAGGTTCAGGGACATCTGAGTACCATCGGTGATCTGTACATGCCACTGTCCGGCAGGCTGGAACACTGCCGGGGGCGCTGCCGGCTGGACTGGCCCTGCAGTGACGTTCGTCCACGGGTCTGGAGCCGGTTGTACATAGGGCATCCCCATACCCGGCACCGGGCTATATCCTGTGGAAGCCAGCAGGTCATCGCATTGCCGGACCCATTCCGGCCTGCCCAGTTTATCGAACATCAAACGGGCATCCCGGATGGAGTCCGTTAGCATCGGTTTATGAGTTGTGGCTAATAAAAATGTCGTCTGGGCTAATCGGAACCTTTCTATATCATCTTTTGGCGAATTTAAAAGGTTCTGGATACGGTAGAGTATCCTTTGCTCATCGGAGTAGTCGTCAGGTGTTAATACAATGAGAAGTTGAGCGATATGCAGTAGCGCCTCTGTATTAGTTGGGTCCAGTTTGTTGGCTTCCTCTAACAGAGCATAGACCTCTTTTAATTTGTCCATTCTTGCTGAGTCGTCGAAGTCCGCGAATAATTGATTCAAATCTATTTTTAACGTCGTGCCAGGGCGTCCCCCCGATTCTAAACGGTTACGGCTTTTTAGAGCATGGTCCAGGAGCATCTGGTCAGCTTCCGTCTTGAGCAAGACGGCTTGTTTGATAAGCAACTCCACACGAGAAAAGTGTAAATCTCCCGCCGCTACCTCTTTCGCCTGGTCGCCATGTTTTTCCAAAGCTTTGAGGAGTTTGTCCATAAGCTCGCTTTTATCTTTCTGGGCTTCTTGGTTAACCTCGTGGGTTTTGCTGCCTTCTATTCCCGCTGTATTGCCTGGTTGTACCTCGGTAGGCATGTTTGAAATCTCTTTGAGCCGTTTCATAAGTTCCGGGGTTGGTGCAATAACGTAATAGTTGACGTCACCTTTGATTGTGACCTCTTTGCCGACGATGTTGCTGCCGCCCGTGGCAGCGGATACATCTCCCTTAACATTACGGATTTCGGTTGATTCTTCACTCATACAGTCAAGCCTCTTTCTGAAGCGCCTTTGCCAATTGTTCGACTCCCTCCCCGATTAGCTTGCTGAATGGCGCCAGAGGTGTGAACGCTGTCAGTGTCTCCGCCGTTTTAGGGAGAATTTTAACGACGGCATCAATCAGCGCCGAGACTTTGGTATTAAGGTGTTTAGTTTTGATTGTGGTTACCTGGTCGCTCCGTACATCCTCCATCTCCTTTGCCAGTTCTTTAACGGCCTCTTGTACCGGCGCGGCTTTTTCAGCGGGAACCTTTCGCTTTTCCAGTTCCTGGTTAATGGTCTGGGTAAAACTTTCCAGGCTTTTGGCATATTCGGTTGGAATCTTTGAAAGCTGCTGATTGGAAAGAGTAACATTTCCCGTTATTTTGACATTCTTCCCCACGATATTGCCAGAGCCAGAGCCAAAAACAACATCGCCCTTGACCCCGCTGATTTTGATTTTTTCATCGCCCATGTTGCCTCCTGTGCTACATTTTTAATCTGGTTACTTTTGGGACATCATACCATTAATATTTTCTTTACAACCTTGACGGCACTGCAAAAACTAAATTTTGAGCCAAAATTCGGCTAAATTCGTATCTGTAAAAACGCTTGAAATCCTCATTTTTGACCTTTTTGCAGGAACGCCAACCTTGAATCTTAATAAATTATTACATCCGCACAGCATAAAAGTGTTCGCGGGCAGCAATTTCTTTTACCCCCTGCCAGTCACTAGACACCACGGGAGTACGCCCGGCAACTCCCTCTCCCCACAACCAGAGTTTACCATTACTGTCAATTGCAAAACTCTGAGCAAATCCAGCGCCTATTTCTACTATACCAGTGACTCCCGGCACTTGAACCGGGATAGCCTTATCCAGCGTGGTCCCGCCTCCAAGTTGCCCATCCGTGTTTAAACCCCAGGCATAAACGTTACTGTCCCTATCAAGGGCAAGGCTATGAAGTCTACCAGCAGCAATTCTAGTTATCCCGTGGATACCTACAACCCGAACAGGTGTAGGACGATCCTGGGCTGTACCATCCCCTAGCTGGCTGGCGAAGTTGTATCCCCAGGCCCATACTCTACCTTCACTAAGACTAATTGCCAGGGCATGGCTATTCCCGCAGGCAATTGCGCTGATGCCTATCAGGTGTTCAACTTTTTTAGGTATAAACCCATAAATTTGGTCACTACTTACAATTATCGGTCCCAACTCCCACACAGTTCCGTCTCTCTTGAGCGCTAAACTGAACGTAGCCCCGGCAGCTATTGCACTAACATTTTCCAGACCCCTGACCTGGGTTGGCGTTTTCTGATTGTTATCTGTACCCAAATTTGTTCCGCTCGGGACAAATTCAACCTTCCCCCAGGCATAAACGTTACCGTCCCTATCAAGGGCAAGGCTATGTAGGTCGCCTGCGGCAATAGATACAATGTTTTTAAGCGTCCCGGAGCGAACTGGTGCGGCGCGGTTTTCAATAGTCCCGTCGCCAAGTTGCCCATTAATATTCCAACCCCAGGCCCAGACATTACCGTTTACAATAGCCAGCCCATGTTCAACCCCGACGGCAATGCGTGACGCGACTAATCCTTTAACCCGTCTTTCACCCCAGGGTATGGACCCCTGGGTCGCCCCAAAGTAACCTAGACCCCAAGCGCCCAGACTATTATCACCCAAGTTCGTTGCTACGTTCTCGGGAATGATACGACTGATACGGGTTTCGATATTAGCTATCTTGTCGGTTGGTTTTTTTATGCGGTTCATTTACCCTTCTTTTACTCGGTGGCCAATGACGCGTAGTCCCCCTACTTGGACTGTTTCTCCCGGAGGCGGGCGCCCCTGATGTGCCAGCTAGATCTGACCATTCATAGCCTTTTTCTTCAACTACTGAGGCAGCGCCGACAAGTCTTATACCCTTGACTCCCCCGCCTTTAAAAACAGCATCGGCTTCCATTTTACTTGTTATTTGCATGATGTTTTTCTCTCATTGCGCAGGTGTTCAAGGCAGCGTCTCAAAGCCCTGGTTGTTCTCCGGTTTTTTTAGGCCCTATGGCCATTTAGTAAATAAAAAAACACTGTACTTTTACCGGATAAAAGGTTATGTTTACATATCGGGATTTGAGTTTACTGTTTATTAACGGCAATGTCAATAGATATAGCTACAAGTTGCAGGGTTGCCATAACAGACATTTTGGCCGATAATGTGAAGCTACTGGTTTGTTTTCAACACCGTTGACCTTACCGGTAATATTAATGGCTGTAGAAAGGACGGACTATGCAACTGGATGAACTGTCAAACCTTATTAAGGCCCGGCATTCTATCCGGCGCTGGCAGAATAAAGAGGTGCCGCTCGAATTGCTGAAAAAGGCGGTAGACCTGGCAACCTGGGCGCCCAATGGCGGCAACAAACAAAATTGGCGCTTCTATATTATCACCAACCGTAATACGATAAATTCCATCGCAGACGAGGTACAAAATACCACCAACCAGATGGCCTCCTGGCCGGAGGCCAGGGAATTTGTCGCCGATGTCGACAGGTGGCATGAGCGCGCCGGCTTTTTTCGCAGTGCGCCGGCTGCTATTGCTGTATCCGCGTCGCAATACATATCAGAAGCTGATAAGATATTAGGCGCCCGGGAAAAATTTGACCCCGAAGCCAGTAAAATGCGGGTATGGCGCAACTCGGCGAATACGAAAATCCAGTCCGTGGCTTCTGCTATCGCTTATTTGCTGCTTATCTTGCACCAGATGGGTTTAGGGGCAGTGTGGATGACAGGCCCAATACAGGCTAAAGGAAACCTGGAAAAACTTCTCGGGGTTCCATCACATATGGACCTGGTTGCATTCATCCCGATAGGTTATCCGGGTGAAAACCCCGTCATCAGGGGCCGGCGGCCCGTTGAGGAAGTTATTGAAATTATAAGCTAACACTGTAATTATAGGTCCCTGTATTTAATCTATGGTCATTGGAAGAAATATGATCAAATGGGAGGCACCGTGGAGTTTTTAGAGCTGGTCCAGAAACGGTATAGCGTTCGGGCATACAAACCTGACCCAATAGATGAGAAAAAACTTGAACAAGTCCTCGAAGCGGCGCGATTAGCGCCCACGGCAGCCAATAAACAACCCTTCCAGTTCCTGGTTATCCGTACGGCTGGCAAAGAAGCGGAACTAAGGCGGCTCTATGACAGGGCGTGGTTTGCGCAGGCGCCGGTGGTAATCTGCGCTTGCGGGATTCCTGCTCAAGCCTGGGTGCGAATGGATGGCAAGAACTATTGTGATGTGGATGTGGCGATAGCTATGGACCACCTGGTCTTGGCGGCTACGGCCATAGGCATGGGCACGTGCTGGATCGCCAATTTCAACCCGGCAATAGCACGTCAGGTATTAGCTCTACCCAGCGGGGTCGAACCCATAGCATTTACCCCTCTCGGCTACCCTGACGACCCACCGAGGCCCAGGAAGCGAAAACCGTTGACAGAATTGGTGAAGTACCGGTAGGAAATATTGGGTTAATAAATCAGCTCTTATTTTTGGGGTACTCAAATGAAAAATTCAAAGTCAGAATTTGTCGTTATATCTGTTGTGCAGGGTGAAGTTGTTGCCAACATCCTCAAGTCCCATCTGGAAAGCGAGGGAATCCCTGTTCTACTCCAATGGGAGAGTGTCGGCAGGGTGTTTGGCCTCACTGTAGATGGCCTGGGTCAAGTTAAAATATTGGTGCCACAGGAATTTGTTGAGGAGGCTAAACATATAATCGAGGCCAGGGAAAGCCCGGAGGATACGGAATGACTTATAAAGCCGTGCTATTTGACCTCGATGGGACGCTCCTGGACACCCTCCAGGATATAGCTGACTCAACGAATAAAGCGTTGGGCTATTTTGACTTCCCCCAACACAGAGTCGAA
>JACVQG010000117.1 GCA_015661045.1 Dehalococcoidia bacterium
AGCGAGCCTGTTACCTATGGCATGGCCCACCTTTACCCTTTCTTTTGTGGATTTACCCGGAGCGTGGTGGATATGGGGGTTCGGAACAAACTGGATTGTTTCGACACTATTGTTCTCGGTGATATGTGCATTCAACTCCGGCATATGGTAAAGACTTTAAAACGGCAGATGCCGGCCACCTCGTTTGTTTACCTGCAGTGGCCGCTGGAAATCAGCGAACGCTTCCACTCCACGGTGCGGGATAGGCTAACCCGGTGCAAACAGGACATTGAGCAACTTTTAGGGAACAAGATAAGCGATGAAGACCTGAGTCGGAGTATAAAGCTCTTTAATCAGAACCGCCGCCTGATGCGGCAGGTTATAGACCTGGCACGTGCCAGGCCCGGTGTCCTGAGGGCGCGGGACATGGTGGGTCTGGTGCAGTCCAGCATGGTCATGCCTAAAGAGGAACACAACCAGCTTCTGGAGGGGTTGATACCCCAATTGCAGAAGAAACGGGCGTCAACAAAGCAAAAAGTAAAGCTATATCTAGCGGGCCACCTTTGCATGGCAGTAAAAGTGGAGATCCTCGATCTCATTGAGGAACTTGGCGGGCAGGTGGTATGGGATGATCTGTATACAGGCTCCCGTTATGTAGCCTCAGATGCATCCGAAACACTACCCCCGATGGAAGCTCTGGTCCAACGGTATTTCAACCTCGGCATACCCTGTCCGAGCAGGATGGAGCCAAAATACGGCTGGTCGGACTACATCCTCGATAAAATTAAGAAAGCCGGCTCTCAAGGCGTGATGGTATTCATGGTCAAGCAATGCGGGCCGATGTTGCTGTATTACCCGTACCTGAAGGATGTTTTTGAAAGGGAACAGATTCCCTATACTGTACTGGTCACCGAGCACGAAGTGGTTTCATTTGAACAGATCAAGACCCGAATCCAGGCATTTTTGGAAATGATTCAAAGGGGGCATAAATAAGATGGGACAGACCAACCCGCTACGCAGCGCCAGGCTGGGAAGCCGGGCCACAGACCAATTTTATGAGGATTTAAGGCAGGGGGCGAGGGAAGGTAAGCCCGTCTGCTGGATACTGGGCGCCCTCATTACCACCCCTATGGTAACATCCCTCGGTATTCCCTGGGTCTTCGCAGATGCCCTGGCAGCCCACTTAGCGGCTCGCCATCAGCAAAAGCGCCCTGAGGAGGTAGCCGAAGAAAAGGGATATCTGCGCGAGACCTGCTCCTATACTCGAATACATATGGGCTGTACGTTGCTCAGCGAGGAGGACAGGTCGAAAGTTTTGGACTGGCAGGTGCCGAACCCGGATTTCGTTATCATCACCGACGGCTGTTGCTCCGAGTGGGTGGAGTGGGGAGATGACGTGCGGAAGCGCTTCAAAGTACCTATTTTCACCCTTCATGTGCCCTTTCTGTGGAATGATAAAGACCGTGACGAGGCCACCAATTATGTGGTTGGTCAATTGAAAGAAATGAATACCTTCCTGGAAGATACTACCCGTCGCAAACAGGACTGGATAAAACTGGCGGAGATCATAAACATGGGCCGCCAGGCCCAGGATATGAGGGCGGCAGGCCAGCAACTCTGCCGGAACATACCGGCGCCGGCCACTATTTTTGACTGGGCTACTGCGCTGGGCGCTGTTTTCAACTCCTGGGGTAAACCGCAATCAGTCGAAATCTACAAATCAATGAAGCAGGAGATGGAAGAGCGCGTGGCCAGGAAGGAAGGGGCAGTAGTTGGGGAGAAGTATCGCCTGGCCTGGGACGGAATGATTGTCTGGCCGGAGTTCGGGCCACTATCGAAAAAACTGGCTTCACGCGGGGCCAACGTAGTTACCTCTGCCTATATGTGGGGTTTCTTTCCCACCCTCATGGACCCCACAGACCCGTTGAAAAGTATAGCCTGGAATATGGTGGATGTGTGGGCCAACCGCAATCTGGACTGGCAGATAAACCATGTGGCCCAGCTCTGTGAGGACTACAAGGTGGACGGGCTGATATGCCATGCTCACTATACATGCCGTGCCCTTTGCGGCCAGCAACTGGAGCTTATGGACGCTGTATCCCGCAGGCTAGATATCCCTGCTATATTCATCGAGGCCGATGTAGGAGATGAGTCTTTTTATTCAGAGGCGCAGGTTGATACCAGACTCCAGGCCCTTCTGGAGATGATAGATGCTAAGCGTAAGAGGCGGGCTTGAAAGCTGTTGCCGGGGTTGATATCGGTTCGCTAACCGCTAAAACAGTTCTTTTAGACCTTCAAGGCCAACTGCTTAGCTATAGTATCGTTGCCGCCGGTATGGTCAACCGCAAAGCTGCCCGGAAGTGTTTAACTCAAGCTATTCGAAAAGCCAGGCTCCGGACATCAGATATCGGAAGCATAGTCTCCACCGGTTATGGCCGCTCACTGGTTAAATTCGGAGACCGCAACATTACCGAAATAAGCTGCCATGCACGAGGCGCCCACTGGCTTATGCCTCACGTCAGGATGGTGATTGACATTGGCGGCCAGGATAGCAAGGTTATTTCAGTAGATAGTGAAGGCCGGGTGGCCAATTTTGCCATGAATGATAAATGTGCAGCCGGCACCGGAAGGTTCTTGGAGGTGATGTCTCAGGCGTTGGCGGTGGATTTAGCAGCTATGGGAACACTATCTTTAACCTCCACCAACCCTGCTCAGGTGAGTAGCTTGTGCACTGTATTCGCCGAATCCGAGATAATATCTCTGGCGGCCCGTGGCTGCCCTACCGTAGATATTGTTGCCGGCTTGCATGAGGCTATAGGACGGCGTGTAGTAAGCATGGTAAAAGGTGTTGGCATACATCCCCCTGTTATGATGAGCGGTGGGGTGGCAAAAAACCAGGGAGTTGTAAAAGTGCTGAGCCAGTTGCTAAAAACCGATATATTAGTACCGCCTGAGCCGCAGATAGTGGGTGCACTCGGGGCGGCTATATTTGCTCTGGAAGAATGACCTCACCCCTGCACCCCTCTCCGTTGACGGAGAGGGGCCGGGGAGAGGTTTTCGCAAGATTAAGAAAAGATAATTATATGGATATAACAATTTATACTACCCCTACCTGTTCTTATTGTCGCCAGCTAAAAGAATTCCTGGCCCAGAAGAGAATTCCTTACAAAGAGCACGATGTAACTCAAGATCGGGTTGCCGCTGCTGAGATCGCCGGGAGGACAGGACAGACAGGCGTTCCCGTCATTATAATAGACGGACAGATTATTATTGGATTTGACCGCGTGCGTCTGGAGCAAGCACTGGCTCAAAAACAGCGCCCTACATTTGGAGCATCGATAGCCGATGCCAGCAAGATTACTGCTAAAAAGGGTTTACCGGTAACACTGGGTGTCTACATAGGTAATGTCAGGCCTGGTTCTGTAGCTGAAAAGATGGGGTTGAAGCCTGGGGATATCGTAACTGAGCTGAATATGCGCCCTATCGGCAATGCCAGCCATTTAGAATTGGCTCTAACGAAATTGGATAAAGGGAGCCGTATCTCGCTGGTTTTCCTTCGGGGTAACCAGACTATGAAGACTGAGGGTATAATATAATTCTTTCACCCACCCTCTACGGATAAATGAGAAATAAAATGACACGGAGTGAAAATTACATTTTTATGTCATTTTTATGAACTTAGACTAACCGGTGGGTTTTTGGGATAGAGAGATTCAATTATGCTATTAGCACTTTACACCGTTTCAATATTGAGTTATTATTTGACCTTAGATATGACGGTTCAGTGATAAGTTAGTGATAAATTAATGAAGCAATTCCGCATTTTACTGGTTGACGATGAAGAACGCATATTAAATTTCCTGAGAGTTAAGCTCACAGCTATGGGATATGGAGTGCTTACCGCTTCAAATGGGCTTGAAGCCATCGAACAAGCCCAATCCCAGGAGCCGGACTTAATCGTACTCGATGTAGTTATGCCTAAGATGGGTGGACTTGAAACCCTCAGGCAGTTACGCACCTTCACCTCGGTGCCTGTTATTTTTCTTAGCGGCCAGGATGCCAGCGCCCAAAAAACCGCCGGGCTCAGTCTCGGGGCTGATGATTATCTGGCAAAGCCGTTTAGTCCTGACGAACTCGTTGCCAGGATTGAGGCTATCAAGCGCCGCCTTTCGCCCGACGGAAGACTAAAAGTGACGGAGCCCCTCCAGATTGGTGACCTGACCATAGATTTTAACAAGCGCCTCATTTTGGTTAAGGGTGAGCAGGTACACCTCACCCGTATCGAGTGGCTATTGCTGGCTGAACTTGCCAATAATATCGGCCGACTTATAACCTACGAAGACCTGTTAACTAAAGTGTGGGGATTGGAGTACCGGGATGATGTCAAATTGCTAAGAACATGGATTAGCCGACTTAGAAATAAAATTGAGAAAGGCTCAACCACCTCTCCTTTAATTCGCACACTGGCCAAAACTGGCTATTTTATAGATAAACCATCCTCCTGACCTATCCCCGGCTCTCTATGCAAACCTTCTAATTATCGAGCATCAGCCGACTAAAGTGTTATAAATTTGTAACATTTCCGTCCCATATTTTATGACTTTTCCATCATTAATCCGTTAATATTTCACCATTACTAAAGTTAAGTCAGCTTTAGTTTCATTATTTCTGAAAAGGAGATCCCAAATGCGGATTAAGACACGTAAAAACAGCAATCGTAAACATGCGTTCGCACCTAGTGACAAAGAAGTGATAGCCTTGTGCCCGTCTTGTAAAGCACTACAACCGATAACCGTTACCAGTGAAGGCGTAGTACAAACTCGGCGGTTTGTCCGGGAGGGGAACAATATTTATCACGATTGCGGCTCGCATCAACCTTGCCGTCTTTTTGCCTGAAGGATTCACTACCACTGGAGATTTGCCGCCGTTTAATAGGGGTTATTAATTATTACCTTAAATAAGCATACGAAGTTGGATTTCGGTTGTTATTATGGGCGGCCGTCAACTGCCTTTTAAAATTTTATTAATTTGTAATTATTCCCCCGTTATTATGACTTTTTCGTAACTCGTCGGTTAAGATTTAAAACATTACCTTTATAGATTTATAGAAAGGAGCACTGGAACAATGAAGAAAGTAGTTGCCATGATTCTTGCCGGCGGGCACGGTTCACGAATGGACATCCTCTGCCACAGGAGGCCCAAGCCAGTGTTACCCTTCGCAGGTAAATTACGGGTGATAGATTTCAGTCTGAGCAACTGTCTTCACTCCGAAATTACCAATATAGCTGCCCTTGTTGATTATCAAAGACATTATCTTTCCGATTATCTTCAGCAATGG
>JACVQG010000002.1 GCA_015661045.1 Dehalococcoidia bacterium
CGGTCGCGTCGATCACTTCGCCCTTGCCGGCGAGCGCGCCCTTTACCGCCTCGACAAATGCCCAGGGCATGCCGTCCGAGTTGACGAGCGCAACGCGTGAATAACCGCGGCGCTTCAGCATCCCGGCAATGGCATCGCCCTCGTAGCGCTGGTTGTAGTTGACCGCCGGAAACTCGGCGACATTGAGAATTTCGCCCACGCCGGGATGCGTCGGGTCCTTGCCCCCGGTTTCCCGCCGCGCGCCGTGAAAGCCGTGCTCCACCACCGTCATCAGGTCGTTGGCATGGAACACCACCACGTGGCGGTAGGCGCCGGTGGCATCGGTGAGCCAGCGCGTGTAACCCGAATTGTTGGGCGCCTCAGTGGAAACCGCGATCAGCGCGTCGATGTTGCGCTCGCGCAGGTGCTCGCGCGCGAGCTTCCAGCGGCGCTCGAGCTCTTGCAGGGAGACGCCGGCGATCTTGCGCTCGTTCTGGGCCATGGTGATACTCCCCGAGTGGGATTAGAGTGGCAGTTTATCCCGTGTAGAAATTGGAGATCAGATGGCGACCGAACTACCTCTTATCCGCAGAATTGTCACCGGCTTCGATGCATCCGGCGCCTCTGTCTTCATCGAGGACGGCGTCGCGCCATGCAAAATAAATCCGACGCGCCCCGCGCACCGCTCCTGGCCGGTGTGGGCCACCGGCAAGCTGCCGGTGCCGGTGAATGATCCGGACCACGGCGGCGAGGTGCACGGCATCATGCCGCCGCCGGGAGGCTCAGTGCTGAAGATCGTCGACATCGCGCCCGAACCCAAAGATTCGATCGAGCGCGAGCGCGCCCTGGCGGCTGAGCGCGTGCGCGTCGGAGCGCATCCGGGCATGCATGAGACCGACTCCATCGATTACGCCATCGTGCTCTCAGGGGAGGTCTACGCCATCATGGAGAAAGGCGAGAAGCTGATGAAGACAGGCGACGTGCTGATTCAGCGCGGCACCAACCACGCCTGGAGCAACCGCTCGGACGCGTACTGCAGGATTGCGTTCGTGCTGGTGGAGGCGACGCGCTAGTTACCATGGCGATCGGACGGAGAACAAGGACTGGCAGGCATTTCCGGCCGATTCACGGGATTTTTATCGGAACCTATTGATGACCGCTGTCCGTCGAGACCTCCAGACAGTTAGCACCGCAGAGGTACAATTACCTCGTACTTGCAAATGAAAGAACGATCATGACAGCAGCCACCACTGCGCGGCGATCCGCCGCAAAGCGCAATGGGTCGCGAGACATACCGCCGACACCAAAACCGACAGCCTACGGGCGTGCAGTGCTGCGTGCCATCGATCGCATGAAAGCCGCGGGTCCATGGGAATTTGCACCGAAATCGAGTGATCGCTATTTCAAGCGGTGAAATACCTCCTTGACACGTGCATGCTCGAAGCACTGCTCAAAACGGAAGCCGGACACGAGAATATCCGCGAACGGATCGCCGCTTCCCCGCATGGTTCCCTGGCAATATCAGCGCTGACCGCGGTCGAGATATGGACCGGCATCACCGGCGCGCGTGAGCCGCGCTCAAAACGGGTAGCCTTCGAGGCGTAAGCATTTCTCATTCAGCGATATCTGCGTCAGACAGGCCGACAGATCGGGCGCACCGATCCCCTGATTGCCGCACAAGCCATCGCGATGGGCGCGGTATGCGTCACCGATAACCTTCGGCATTTCCTGCGGATTCCCGGCCTGATTGTTGAGAATTGGCTACGCCCGGAGTAACGGCCTGACCGGCGACTCCTCGGGAACCATTGCCAAAAGATCGAGGACTGGCGGGCGTTTCGGGGCGACCGCCGAAATATTGACCTGACCTTATTTCTGTATTGCTGCGGAAGAAAACATGGCTGATGAATCACTAGAACCTGCGTTGGCAGCAGCAGTTGATGTCTTTAAGACGTGGTGGAAAAGCCAGCAGGCCGCGTCCGCGGCAACCGACGAAGTCAAAACACCCGTTTTTCATTACACCATTTAGAGCAAAGCTTCGCGACTGGAATTAGCTTCGTATTAATCCCCAAACCCTCTTCAGGTTATTACCTCAAGCCCCAACGGAGCAACTCGTAAAAGAAGTGCCGCCGGTAGTAGCTCCGGGACTTTCCAACCCAGTAGCAACTATGGTTACCGCCACACAAACAAACTTTGCAGTGGCACAAACGAAGGCTGGCGAATGGGCTACGTTAGCACTCACACCAAAATCAACCACAAATATGATGGCTAAATTCACCGAACCGTTTTCAAATTTTACGGTCAGCTTTGAGGAATTGGCCACGAAACCTGCCGAAATAAAAAGCGAACCTCCGGGGCAGAAAGTAAATAGCTACATAAGAATTGAATTACCCCAAAACACAGAGGGGAAAATGGATTCTGGATACATTGGATTCAAAGTTGATAAAAGCTGGCTCCGGGCTAACAATATACAAAAATGGTCCGTTGTGGTCAGCCGTTATGACATGAACCAAAATTTATGGGTATCCCTACCTACCAGGCGTGTAGCAGAAGACGCTGCCAGCGTAGAATACACGTCTACGACACCGCGCTTTTCTACCTTCGCAATAGTTGGAAGCACAGAGGTGCCAGACCGGGAATTCCAGGTAACCAATCTGAGCGTTAGTCCGGCCCAGGGAGTAGAGGGAAAGCCCGTAAAGATTGATGCTGAGATAGAAAACCTGACTGGCTCTGATCGAGAGCAGCCGGGAGCTACGAGGTCAGAGTTGACAGGCAGATAAAGAATATTCAGGTTGTAACACCTGCCCTGGTAGTTACAGCAACACCTACGGCTACACCTATACCACCTCCTGCTCCCACTGCCACGATGACTCCTACACCTGCGAATACCCCTGTACCTACTCCTGCGGTGACTCCAACAGTTATTTCAACCCCCACTACTACACCTTTACCGTCTCCCACACCTGTAAGTGTGATTACACCTGTCCCCACCCCTGTATCCGGTGTACCGCAACCACTTAACTTTCTGGTAATGGCGATAGTTGGGATAATTGCAGTGCCGATGATGATCGGTGGCGCCGTGTATTACGTCACCAGAAAACGCCCTAAATGAGTATCTAGTGCCTAGTTGGACAGGTCCGCGTAATTATACTACCTGTCCACTTTTGAAGTTTAGATAACATAGCCATGAAAGTGGTTGACAGCATATAATAAGCGTGTTACACTAGTTTGCTGGTATTTGAATAGACGGGGCTGACCATCTAATCTCCCCGGAAATGAAGGGGAGATTTTTAATGCTTGGAACCAAGATATAAAACCAGCATAATCGAAGGTCGTAGTATCTGTTGGTTATTAACGATTCGCAATTAGAGCTTTATTAATTCAATATAAAGAAAGGGGCAAGGTTGCCAACCTCTAATCAGTTGGCCCGTAAAGGCCGAAAGAAAATAGCTAAACGCACCACAGCGCCAGCGTTAACCTTTATTCATAATACCCTTAAAAACAGGGTTGTTTCTGGTATGGCTGCACCTCAGAAAAGAGGGGTGTGCGTCCAGGTTAAGACCATGACCCCTAAAAAACCTAACTCAGCGCTTCGAAAGATAGCTAGAGTAAGGTTAAGCAATGGTATTGAGGTTACCGCCTATATCCCCGGTGAAGGCCATAATCTACAGGAGCACTCTGTCGTACTCCTTCGGGGTGGTCGTGTAAAGGATTTGCCTGGCGTCCGGTATCACGTCATAAGGGGTACACTGGATTCGGGTGGGGTGAGTACTCGCCGGCAGGGACGAAGCCGCTATGGCGCCAAAAAGGGCCAGGGACCAGTTGCAGACAAAAAAGAAGCGGCTGCCGAAGCTAAATAGATATTAGCACCAATAGTCGTGGTGAAGGGCAATTCAGGAGGCGGACATGCCCAGACGGGCCAGAGTAACTAAAAGAGAAATCCTTCCGGATGTTAAATATAATAATCCGGTGTTGGCGCGATTTGTCAATAAGCTAATGCTACGCGGCCAGAAAGATACAGCGGAAAAAATTCTTTACGGTGCATTTGACCTTATAGAGAGTAAGAGCAAAAAAAATCCCATTGACGTGTTTGTTCAGGCTATGAAGAATGCAACTCCGTTGTTGGAAGTCAAGCCCCGCCGAGTTGGCGGCGCTACCTATCAGGTACCTGTCGAGGTAAAACCGGAGAGGGGTAATGTTCTGGCTATACGATGGATACTGGCCGCCACCCGTGCCCGGAGCGGTAAATCCATGGCGGAAAAACTAGCAGCCGAGATTATAGATGCCTCCCAGAACCAGGGTACTACCATAAAGAAGAAAGAAGACACGCATAAGATGGCGGAAGCCAACCGGGCGTTTGTACATTATAGATGGTAAAAACTATTTTGAGTACTAATCCAAAATCAAGCGGTTCAAACCCGGCAACAGGGAGGTCTGAAAGCGAGACGCCGTCTCGGGAATTCCCCTTGGAAAAGCTGAGGAACATAGGTATTATTGCCCATATAGATGCGGGCAAAACTACCGTTACCGAAAGAATCCTCTATTATACCGGCACCACTTATAAAATAGGTGAGGTAGACTCTGGCACTGCCACTATGGACTGGATGGATCAGGAACGGGAACGCGGTATCACTATTACGTCCGCGGCTACCAGTTGTTACTGGCGAGACTACCGCATCAATATAATAGATACTCCAGGACATGTGGACTTTACGGCAGAAGTGGAGCGGAGCCTGCGGGTGCTCGATGGTGGCGTAGTCGTCTTTGATGCAGTATCCGGAGTTGAACCGCAGTCGGAAACAGTATGGCGTCAGGCAAATAAATACGGTGTTCCCCGAATTTGTTTTGTTAATAAAATGGACAGGGTTGGCGCTGATTTTCAGCACACCATGGATATGATTGACGAGCGTTTGGGAGCCAAATCGCTAAATGTTCAGATACCGTGGGGTGTGGAAGCCGATTTTAGGGGTATGTTAGACCTGGTAGAGGACAAGGCATGGAGTTTCTCTGACAAGCAACAAAGCAAACCAGAAGCGATAGATATACCGCCGGAATACCAGGATCAGTTCCAAAAAGCTAAGGCAAAATTCTTGGAGAAATTAGCTGAAAACGACGACCAGTTCCTGATTACCTATCTGGAAGGCCGGGCTATTTCAATAAGAGAGATTAAGCTCGCCATACGCCGGGCTACATTAGCCACTAAAATTGTTCCGGTGCTCTGTGGGACCGCCTTAAGGAATAAAGGGGTTCAGTTGCTCCTGGATGCTATAGTAGATTATTTGCCTTCCCCGGACGATATACCACCGGTTCACGGGACTCATCCCAGGACCGGAGAAACGGTTGTCCGGGAAGCTAACGACAAAACACCTTTCTCTGCTCTGGCCTTCAAAGTTGTAGCTGATCCGTTTGTTGGCAGGTTGGTGTATTTCAGAGTGTATTCAGGCTGTGTAAAGCCGGGCGACCAGGTATATAACGCCACTCGAGAAAACAAAGAGCGCATTGGCCGTTTGTTATTAATGCATGCCAACCAGCGACATGAAATTAACCAGGCTGATACGGGTTCAATCGCCGCTACTCTAGGTTTGAAAAATACCTTTACCGGCGATACCCTGTGCGATATTTCAAATCCCGTAATACTGGAAACCATCCGTTTCCCCGAACCTGTTATTTCTGTAGCTATTGAACCTAAGACTAAGGCCGACCAGGACCGGCTTGGGCAGGCTTTGAACTCTCTTTCCGAAGAGGACCCCACATTTAAGGTGCGTCACGACAAAGATACAGGACAAACCTTGATATCGGGTATGGGGGAGTTACATCTGGAAGTGCTGGTTGAACGGATGTTCAGAGAGTTCGGCGTTAGCGCCAGAGTAGGTAAACCTCAGGTTGCCTACAGAGAGACAATAACACAACATGTCAAAGTTGAAGGCCGCTTTATCAAACAGGTGGGAGGCCATGGTCAGTATGGGCGTGTCTGGGTAGAGTTCGAACCTGCTAAACCAGGTGAAGGTTATATATTTGTTGACGGTATAAGAGGCGGGACCATTCCTAAAGAATATATCCCACCAGTAGAACAGGGAATAAGGGAATCTATGGGCAGTGGTAGCTTGGCCGGTTACCCTGTGGTAGATATAAAGGCAACCTTAGTGGATGGTAGCTACCACGAGGTTGATTCTTCGGATATGGCTTTTAAGATGGCTGGCGCCTTGGCGTTCAAAGAAGCTATGGAGAGAGCAAAGCCAATCTTACTTGAACCGATTATGAAAATGGAAGTGTCCACACCGGAGGAATTTTTAGGCGATGTCATCGGCGATATAAGCGCCCGGCGGGGGCAGCTTGAAGGGATCGAGGAGAGGGGCACAACGAAGATTATCCGGTGCACTATCCCCCTGGCTGAAACCTTCGGCTACGCCACTACCTTACGATCGCTAAGTCAGGGTAGGGCTACATATACGATGGAATTTCTCAGCTATCTGGAGCTTTCTCCTAATTTAGCTGAGCAGGTTGTTTCCAAAGGTAAAGTTAGGACATTTGGGGTGTAGTTGTGCCAAAACAAAAAATCAGAGTTAGATTAAAGGCGTATGACCACCGGTTGCTGGACCAATCAGCAGCCCAAATAGTGGAGGTAGCGGAACGGACGGGAGCAATGGTAGCCGGGCCGATCCCTCTGCCAACGCGTATCGAGAAGTTTTGCGTTATACGTTCTGCATTTATTGATAAAGACTCCAGAGAGCAATTCGAGATCCGTACTCACAAACGGATACTTGATATTCTGGAGCCCACATCCAAAACTATTGATGCTTTAACCCAGTTGAATATGCCGGCGGGCGTGGATATTGAGATTAAAGCATAAAGTGTTAGTATAGTAAACAGGGTTGAAAATATGTTAACTTTTCCAGGAATAATAGGCCGAAAAATAGGTATGACTCAGGTTTTTCAGGATGATGGCCAGCGTATAGCAGTATCCGCTATCGAGGCTGGCCCGTGTTTAATCATCCAGGCAAAAAAAGAGTCAACTGAGGGTTACAATGCTATTCAGCTTGGCTTTGGTGAGACGAAACGGCTGAATGAGCCGGAAAAGGGACACCTTAAGAAATTGGGCAACTTCAGACACCTTAAGGAATTCCGGATTACGGGAGACAACTTTAAGGTGGGTGATAAACTGGATGTAAGTATCTTTCAACCAGGCGACGTGGTGGATGTGATTGGTGTATCCAAAGGTAAAGGTTTCGCTGGAGGGGTAAAACGGCATCATTTTGCCGGAGGCCCCAAAACCCACGGGCAATCGGATAGGCATCGTGCACCCGGCTCTATAGGTTCTAATACCTTCCCTGGCCGGGTATGGAAAGGGCAACGCATGGCTGGACATCTGGGCGCTCAATGGGCTACCGTGCACCGCCTGAGGGTGGTTAAGGTAGACCCCGGCAAAAATTTGCTTTTACTTGAAGGAGCCGTCCCCGGCGCTAAAAACGGAATACTTTTTATAGAAAAGACGGAAAAAAGGAAGTAACCTGTGCGTATACCGGTGCATAACCTCGCTGGCGAGATAATCGAAGAGATCGAGGTTCAAGACGCAGTCTTTGGGGTGCCTGCCAATATGTCGGTCATCCACCAGGCTCTAGTGCGGCAACTGGCTAACGCCCGGCAGGGCAATGCAGATACCAAAACACGTGGTGACGTGATAGGGAGCACGCGGAAACTTTTTAAGCAGAAAGGCACCGGCCATGCCAGAAGAGGCTCAATACGGGCTGGTGGGAAAAAAGGAAGCGGCGCAGTGTTTGGCCCACACCCGCGTGATTACAGGCAAGCCATGCCTAAAAAGATGCACCGTTTAGCTTTAACAGGCGCCCTTTCGGAGAAAGTGCGAAGCGGCGAGCTTTTTGTAGTAAATGAACTCAAGGTCGAATCTCCAAAAACCCGGGTGGTTAAAGGTATACTGGATGTATTGAAAATAGCATCGCCAGCTCTTGTGGTAACAGGTAAGTCTGAACCCACCATGGTTCTGTCAGCGCGTAATATACCTGGAATAAAGACCTTGCCGGTTTCTAATATAAACGTGGCTGATTTGCTTAAATACCGCCAGATGGTTATAACTGTGGAAGCAGTTCGTAAAGCAGAGTCAATTTGGGGGCCAAAAGAGGCCCAACCTGAAGCTTAAGGGATTGAAAAGATGAATGTCCTGGAAATATTACGACGGCCTATCATAACAGAGAAGTCCACGGCCATGCAGGCCATGAGTAAATATGCCTTTGAGGTGTATTCCTGGGCTAATAAGATCCAGATAAAACAGGCTGTGGAAAAAGCATTCAACGTAAAAGTGGCAGCAGTGAACGTGATGATAATGCCCGGCAAAGAAAAACGGATGGGGCGAAGAATGACCCAAACTCCCGAGTGGAAAAAAGCTATCATTACCCTTAAGCCGGGACACAAAATTACTTTAGTGGAAGGGGTGTGAGGTCAAGCTATGGCTCTGAAAATATATAAGCCAACCTCACCAAGCCGCCGTGGTATGACTGGTTTCTCCTTTGAAGAGATTACAAAGGATAAGCCTGAAAAATCGTTGACAGAGCCACAGCGGAAGAGAGCCGGCAGGAATTTTCGAGGTAAGATTACAGTCTATCATCAGGGTGGGGGAGTCAAACGCCGGCTGCGCAATCTGGATTTTAAACGGGATAAATTTGATATTCCAGGCAAAGTAGCGGCTATTGAATATGATCCTAACCGCTCTGCCCGTATAGCCCTGGTCCATTATGCCGATGGGGAGAAACGTTACATTCTGGCGCCTCTGGGATTGCAGGTGGGTGTTACGATAATGTCTGGCACAAGCGCCGAAATAAAACCTGGCAACGCTTTGCCCATACGGATAATCCCATCGGGAACCCAGATACATAATATTGAGCTTCAAAAGGGGCACGGCGGACAGTTAGTGCGTAGCGCTGGAGTAGCCGCTCAGCTTATGACCAAAGAAGGAGACTACGCTCTGGTTCGTTTGCCTTCCGGCGAGATGAGACGCATACATATTGAGTGTATGGCCACCATCGGGCAGGTGGGTAACATCGAGCATCAGAACATCACCTGGGGTAAAGCAGGCCGAAAGCGCCTCCTGGGGATACGTCCCACTGTCAGGGGAACAGCTATGACGCCGCGGGACCATCCGCATGGTGGTGGTGAGGGGCGTTCTAAGCTTGGTATGCCTGGCCCCAAGACTCCGTGGGGCAAACCTACCCGGGGATATAAAACCCGTAAAAACAAGTTGTCCGATAAATTTATAGTGCAGCGAAGGAAGTAGACATGTCTCGCTCAACTAAAAAGGGACCTTTTATTGACGCAAAGTTAAAAAAGAAAGTGGAAGCTATAATCCAGACCGGGCAAAAAACGGTGATAAAGACATGGTCCAGACCATCCGTAATCATGCCCCAGATGATTGGTATGACAATAGCCGTACATGATGGACGCAGACATGTGCCTGTTTTCATAACCGAGAATATGGTTGGCCACCGGTTGGGAGAATTTGCTCCCACGCGGACGTTCCGTGGACACGGCGGTAAAGTAGAGAAGCTAACTCAACCAACTCCTGCTGCTCCTGCTCCGGCAGCGTCTAAGAAACCGTAGAGGGTAAAGTGGAAGTTAAAGCTCTGGTAAAAGATATAGGTATCGCACCAAGGAAGGTGCGGCTGGTCGCAGACCTGGTAAAGGGTAAAAAGGTGTCCGATGCTTTGAATATTTTAAAATTTACCCCGACTCCGGCTGCTCGATTTATGGCTAAAGTGGTTAAATCTGCGGCAGCCAATGCTGAGAACAATAACCAGTTGTCGCCGGATGGTTTAGTGGTTACGAACATATTGGTCAATCAAGGGCATACTTTAAATCGGGCCCGCCCCCAATCACGGGGGAGGATGTCCCCGTGGAAACGGCGCTCAAGTCATATTACTGTAATAGTAGAGGGAGAGGCCTGATGGGCCATAAAGTTCATCCTATCGGTTTCCGTCTCGGCGTTCACCGGGACTGGCTTGCCAAATGGTACGCCGATAAACACTATACAGAGATGTTACAGGAAGACTTGAAGATCCGTAGTACTGTGGTTTCCAGCTATCCAGAGGCTGGTATAGCTAAGGTTGAAATCGAGAGGCAGGCTAACCAGGTTACGATTACCATTTATACTGCACGCCCGGGTATAGTAATCGGACGGTCGGGGCAGCGGGTGGATGAGACGAGACAGAAACTGGAGAAACTTACTGGAAAGAAATTGCGCTTGAATATCCAGGAAGTCCGCCAGCCCGAGTTAGATGCTTATCTGGTTGCCAGAAGCGTGGCTGAACAGATGGAACGACGGGTGGCCTTCCGCCGTGCGATGAGACAAGCTGTCACGCGTTCTATGCAGGGCGGAGCAAAAGGTATAAAAGTAATCTGCTCAGGCCGGTTAGGTGGAGCTGAAATCGCCCGTCGAGAAACGGCGAAAGATGGACGATTACCGCTTCAAACCCTGCGGGCAGATATTGATTTTGGGATAGCAGAGGCTCATACAACTTTGGGCCTAATAGGTGTTAAGGTATGGATTTATCGTGGAGATATAATACCAACAAAAGAGGTTGTAACTGCGGTAACGGCTGCAGCCGGTTCGCCGGCGTCACCGGCTCCAACCCCAACTCCAGTTCCATCTCCTGCACCACGTAAGCCATAGGTAATATTTCTACAGAGAGATATAGGTAGTAAAAAACTATGTTACAGCCTAAAAGAGTCAAATATCGGCGTTCACACCGTGGACGGCGTAAAGGGGTTGCCCGGTCGGGGAATACCCTAGCCTTTGGTGACTTCGGCTTACAAGCCATGGAGTCAGCCTGGCTAACCTCCCGTCAGATAGAGGCAGCCCGGCGGGCTATGACCCACTATGTAAAACGTGGCGGCAAAATATGGATACGTATCTTCCCCGATAAGCCTGTAAGTAAAAAGCCCCTTGAGGTTCGCATGGGTGGAGGCAAGGGTACACCCGAATTCTGGGTGGCTGTGGTGAAACCAGGGAAAGTAATGTTCGAAATGAGCGATGTTAAAGAAGATGTGGCGCGGGAAGCTATGCGCCTGGCTTCGGATAAATTACCCATCCCTGTTAAATTTCTGTGCCGTCATGAAAATATTCAGGAGACAGCATGAAACCGGAAGAAATTAGAGCTCTGGGGCCTGAGGAACTGAAGAAACACTTGGCAGAAGCGGAGCGTGAGCTCTTTAATCTCCGTTTCAGGCATGCTACCCGCCAGTTAGTTAATAACCGGGAGGTAGTAAAAACCAGGAAAAAGATAGCCCAAATGTTAACTATTCAGCACGAGAGGGTATTGGGTATAACGCGATGACGACTGAGCATCAAATAAAAACGCGTATAGGCCGCATTGTTAGCGATAAAATGGATAAGACTGTAGTAGTAGAGGTCGAAAGTCGCTATAAACATCCTTTATATAAAAAGATCCTGCGGCGCACCAGCAAGTACAAAGCCCACAACGAAAATAATGAAGCCAAAGCCGGTTATACGGTTAGAATTATTGAAACACGGCCTTTATCCAAAGAAAAACGTTGGCGGGTTGCGGAAATAATCTCCACGGGTGAGATAGTCCAGCTACCTCGGCAGGTTACGGAAGCTCCTCCCATTGAAAAAATAGAGCCGGTAGTAGGGGACCAGTCAACAGAAGAAGTTGTTGCGATAACTGAAAGTCCGGTAACGGAGACTCCTCCAGCGGCAGGGGAAACACAGGCAGAACAAACAAAGGGTTAATCAAGGTAACAAACTTATATATAAAATTCCGGAAAATAAACTATTAAATGTAAGGACTAATCAGGTATGATTCAGACCTATACCAGGCTAAAAGTGGCTGATAATACGGGCGCCCGGCAGATAATGTGCATCAATATCCCCGGCAATTCCCGGCGACGTTACGCAGAGATTGGCGATATAATCGTGGCTGCAGTTAAGCAAGCTACACCGGGGGGTTCTGTAAAAAAAGGCGAAGTGGTAAAAGCGGTGATTGTGCGGTTAAAGAGTAATTATCGCCGCCAGGATGGCTCATATATACGTTTTGATGAGAATGCAGCCGTTATCCTGGATGAGAAGAATAATCCGAAGGGTACCCGCGTGTTTGGACCCGTTGCCAGGGAGCTCAGGGAAAAGAATTTTATGAAGATTGTATCCCTGGCTGCCGAGGTGTTGTAATATGAAAATACATAAAAACGATAGTGTGCTGGTAATACGGGGTAAGGATAAAGGCAAAAAGGGCAAAGTGCTTCATGCCTTCCCGAAAGAAAACCGTGTTATAGTAGAAAAAGTAAATATGATAAAGCGGCATGCCAGAGCGCGGGGCCCAGTCCGTCAGGCTGGAATTGTCGAAAGAGAGGCCCCAATTAACGTCGCAAAAGTAATGATACTGTGTGGCAAGTGCAGTCATCCCGTCCGTATTGGATACAGGAGCTTAGAGGATGGTAAAAGGGTGCGCTTTTGTCATGCATGTACCGAGGTAATAGACTGAGGTTAAAATGGCACGTTTAAAGATTCAATACCAAAAAGAGATTATCCCGGCTCTGATGAAAGAGTTCAGCTACAATAATATCATGCAAGTGCCTCATTTGAAGAAGGTAGTTCTCAATATCGGCGCTGGCGAAGCTACAACTAATGCTAAGATATTAGAGGCAGCACAGCGGGACCTGACCACGATAGCTGGCCAGCACGCTGTAATAACTAAATCCAAGAAATCTATCTCTGCCTTTAAACTCAGGGAAGGCCAACCTATCGGGACCATGGTTACCATGCGCGGCCAGCGCATGTACGACTTTATGGAAAGGTTCATTGGCTCAGTCCTGCCCCGCATCAGGGATTTCCAGGGGATTCCCCGGACTTCTTTCGATGGAAGAGGGAATTACCATATGGGTTTAAAAGAACAATTGGTGTTTCCTGAGATAGAATATGATAAGATTGATAAGATACGTGGCCTGGAAATAAGCTTCGTAACCAGCGCACGGAATGACCAGGAGGCCCTGCGGCTGTTGGAACTAATGGGTATGCCTTTTCAGAAGGGAGTAGACTGAGGCTTTAATGGCAAAAATATCGAAAATAGTTAAATCCAAGAGAACGCCTAAATATAAAGTACAACAGCATAACCGCTGTCAACTGTGTGGCCGGCCTCGATCATTTATACGCCGGTTCGGTCTGTGTCGTATTTGTTTCAGGAAATTAGCCCTTAAGGGAGAGATACCAGGAGTCAGGAAGTCAAGCTGGTAAAGTTATTTTCCAAGTTTATCGAAAACTGAGGTTTTTGGGGAGGTTAAAGAGAGTTCTGTGGTAAATGATCCTATAAGCGACATGCTCACCAGGCTACGTAATGCCATTATGGTTGGTCACGATGTTGTTCTGGTACCTGTGTCCAGAATGAAAATAGCTATCTCCAGAATCCTTAAACAGGAAGGTTTCATTTCCGATTACGAAGTCCTTCGGGGGAAACCGCAGCGAATGATTCGTCTCCATGTTAAATATTTCGGTAAGAAAGAAGCAGCGCTGAACGGCTTAAAAAGGGTAAGCCGTCCGGGGCTCAGGATTTATGTACAGAAAGGGGAAATCCCCCGGGTTTATGGTGGATTGGGGGTAGCAATTTTAAGTACCTCGAAAGGTATTATGACAGGCCAGCAAGCGTGGAAACGGCACGTAGGCGGTGAGTTGCTTTGCTTTATCTGGTAATAAGCCAATTCGCCGGTATAAATCATAATTAACTTATAGGAAGACTATGTCAAGAATAGGTAGAAAACCCATCCCGTTGCCTCAAGGGGTGAGCGTGGATATAAAAGGTAGTGAGGTACAGGTGAAGGGAGCTAAAGGTGAGCTCAAGCGGACCCTCCACCCGGACATGGTTCTTGCCCGGCAGGATGGGCAGCTTGTTGTAACCCGACCCAGCGAAAGTAAGTTACATAAGTCTCTTCATGGCCTGACAAGGACTCTCGTAGCTAACATGGTGGAAGGTGTTAGCAAGGGCTTTGAGAAATCCCTGGATATAAGCGGGGTAGGTTACAGAGCACAGAAAAGCGGTGACAAAATAACTTTGCAGGTTGGCTTTACCGGCCCTAGAGAATTTACCCCACCCCCTGGCATCTCTTTGGTAGTAGAAGGAACAAACAAGATAAAAGTGCAGGGTATTGATAAAGAACTGGTGGGTTTGGTGGCAGCTCATATCAGAGAAATCCGCCCTCCAGATGCATACAAGGGTAAAGGTATAAAGTATTCAAATGAAAGGATTCGCCTTAAGCCTGGTAAAGCTGGCAAGGCTACAGCGAAGAAAAAATAATGGTCGCTAAAGCTAATTCTCGCGCTTCCCGTGTAGCCAGACATATACGGGTAAGAAAAAAAGTTGCGGGGACACCAGTCCGTCCTAGATTGGCTGTGTTCCGTAGCGCCAAACATATTTATGCCCAGGTTATTGACGATAGTCTGGGGCGTACCCTGGTCGCAGCTTCAAGTCTGGAAGAAAAGATATCAGCCGATGTTAAGGATAAGAAAAAGGGCGAGGTAAGTGTTGTAATCGGAAAATTAATAGCCGAAAGGGCGATTGCCAAAGGTATTGCTCTGGTGGCTTTCGACCGGGGGGGGTATAAATACCACGGTCGTATCAAACTGTTGGCGGATGCTGCAAGAGAGGCCGGGCTAAAGTTTTAAGAGGTCTCGTGGCCCTCCGTGCAAGGGGGGTGGATTGAAACAAGGAGTCTTATTTGACAGCACAAAGAGTAGAGCAAGATGGACAGCCGGCGTTTGTTGAAAAACTGGTCTACCTGAACCGTGTGGCCAAAGTAGTAAAAGGGGGCAAACGCATGCGTTTTAGTTCTTTGGTGGTAGTCGGAGATGGAATGGGAAGGGTGGGTATGGGTATAGGGAAATCCACCGAAGTACCAGAGGCTATCCGAAAGGGCGGTATACAGGCTAAGAAAAATCTTATCCTGGTGCCCTTGACCACAACAAGTATCCCCCATGAAATCACAGTTCAATTCGGTGCTTCAAGAGTGATGTTGAAGCCCGCTGCGCCGGGGACGGGGATAATTGCCGGCGGGGGTGTTCGGGCCGTTCTGGAGCTTGCAGGGATTAAAGATATACTGACTAAGTCCCTGGGGAGTTCTAATCCTATTAATGTAGTTAAAACTACACTATTGGCTCTCTCCCAGCTACGTAATCCCGCGGAGGTAGTGGCAAGACGTAAACCAAGTAGTGACAAGGTGGAGAAAGGTGAAAAAAAGTCAACCGGCACTCAATCTCAGAATCCAGTGGGTTAAGAGTGATATAGGTTATTCCGACGACCAGAGACGCGTAGTAAAGGCTCTGGGGTTTCATCGTCTGAACCAGACAGTCATACATCAGGATACTCCTACTATCCGGGGTATGATACTAAAAATCAGGCATATGCTTAAGGTAGATATTGAGGTGGTCAAGATTGAAACAAAATGACCTGTTCCCATCTATAGGTTCCCGGCACTCGCGTAAGCGGGTAGGCAGGGGAGATAGCTCGGGGCATGGTAGCTATTCTGGCAAAGGTCAAAAAGGCCAGAAAGCGCGTAGTGGCAAAAATGTCCGCCCCACATTCGAGGGTGGACAAACAACCATTGCTAAAAGGTTACCGGAAAAACGGGGTTTCGTTAATAGGTTCCGGATTGAATATAATATTGTTAACATTGGGCAATTAGGGGCCTTTCCAGCAGGTACAGAAGTCAACTCCGAGCTTCTTGCCGGCAGCCGCATGATTGGTTCCATAAGAAAACCGCTTAAGGTGTTAGGCAATGGCGATCTGGAGATTGCGCTTAAGGTGAAAGCCAATAAATTCTCGGCTTCGGCAAAACAAAAGATAGAAGCGGCGGGCGGCAGTGTGGAGGAGATAACGAGTGCAGTCTAGTAGACCATCTCTCCTCCGGTCAATGATGGATGCCTTCCGGCTGCCAGACCTGAGGAACCGGATACTCTTTACCCTCATGATCCTGGCGGTTTTCCGGCTGATAGCCCATGTGCCTCTACCCGGAGTCGACCTGGCGGGGTTAAGGCAACTATTCGAGAGGAACCAGCTTTTGGGTATGCTGGACCTGTTTAGCGGCGGGGCGATGCGTAACATGAGTGTAGCCGCTATGGGGGTATATCCGTATATAACGTCTTCGATCGTTATGCAGCTATTAGTGCCAGTTATTCCAGGTCTTCAATCTCTGGCAAAAGAGGGTGAGTCAGGGCGGAACCGCATCAATGTAATAACCCACTGGGTAACAGTACCTCTGGCCATACTCCAGGGATATGGACAACTGGTTTTACTGGGCCAGCAAGGAGTTATATCTGGAATAGGGCTAACCGGTGCGAATCTACTACCTACTGCATCTATGGTAATCTCTATGACCGCGGGTACAATGTTTCTGGTATGGCTCGGTGAGCTAATTACCGAACGGGGGATAGGGAACGGTATATCTATCATCATTTTTGGAGGTATTGTAGCCGGACTACCCGATATGATTGGGCGTTCATTCATAGGACGGGCTAATATACCGGGTCTATTGGCATTTTCCATACTGGGATTGCTCACAGTGGTCTTAATCGTCATATTTACCGAGGCCCACCGGCGTATCCCCGTCCAGTATGCCCGGGTAAGTTACCGTGGGGGTAAAATGTACAGGCAGGGAGCTTCGTCTTATATACCATTGAGAGTTAATACAGCCGGAATGATTCCGCTTATCTTCGCCATCTCCATTATGATATTTCCGGGGACTATTGCCAGTTACTTTGCCGGGAATCCTGGAATCGGAGGTAAAATAGCTAGCTTCATTATGGTCATGTTCGATAGCGTGACCATGCCCTGGGCTTATTTCTACTGGGCGGTGTATTTTCTGTTGGTCGTGGGCTTTGCTTTTTTCTATACCATGGTCATTTTCCAACAAATGGATATGGCAAACAACCTGCAAAAGCAAGGTGGATTTGTCCCTGGTATCAGGCCGGGTAAACCGACTGCTGAATATTTTAACAATATCGTTATTCACATTACCTGGGGAGGCGCTCTTTTCCTGGCCTTTGTGGCTATTTTACCCTTCATTGCGCGCCAGGCTACGGATGTCCAGGCGCTTCAGCTAGGTAGCACTGGACTACTTATTGTAGTAGGTGTAGTCCTCGACACGATGAGACAATTGGAAGGTCAGTTGCTGATGAGACATTACCAGGGATTTATAAAGTAGGAGCCGGATTGTATTTAGTTTTATTGGGAGCTCCAGGAGCAGGTAAGGGTACTCAGGCCGATATTCTATGTAAACAGTTCAATTTGCTTCATCTGGCTTCCGGAGATTTGTTTAGAGAGGCTCTTTCCAAAGGGACTGATTTAGGGAAACAGGCAAAGGTATATATGGAAAAGGGCCTGCTTGTTCCGGATGATATAACCATAAAACTTATCCAGGAGAAGATTAACGGGTTGGAAAAAGGGCAGGGGGTATTACTCGATGGATTCCCCCGGACTCTGGAGCAAGCTAAAGCATTAGACAAAAACCTGAAAGCCCAGAATAAACAAGTAGACCGTACGGCACTGATAGATGTTTCTCAGGAGGAGCTGTTAAGAAGATTGTCTGGACGCTGGATTTGCCGCCAGTGTCAGGCTCCGTACCATCTGCAGAGCGCTCCGCCAAAGATAACCGGCCGTTGCGACAAATGCAGCGGTGAGCTTTATCAAAGGGCGGATGATACTGTAGAAACGGTAAAGAAAAGGCTTGAAGTTTATTCTGCTCAAACGTCTCCTTTAATTGATTATTACCGGCAAGCCGGTAAGCTGATAGAGGTAAAAGGGGAAGGAGAACCCCAGGCAGTGGGGAAGAAACTTATAACAGCCCTAAAAGCAGGATAACCGGTTAAGAGATTGCTGTTATAAATAAATGAAAGAGTTAGGGTATCGATGGGGATTATAATCAAGTCCCCCCAGGAAATAAACATTATGCGCCAGGCGGGACGGATTTTAGCAACGATTCTAAAAACACTTTGCCTGGCAGCGAAGCCTGAAATGAAGACCAGGGAACTTGATGAACTCTTCGTCGAGGAAATGAAAAAATACTGGGTAAAGGCTTCATTCAAAGGTTATCGCGGTTACCCTGCTCATATATGTGTGTCAGTTCAGGACGAACTGGTGCACGGTATCCCCGGTGACAGGGTACTCAAAGACGGTGAGATTGTTTCACTGGATGTTGGTATAATATATCAAGGATTTCAAGTAGATGCCGCTCAGACGATAGGGCTGGGGAAGATCAGCCCTCTGGCAAAAAAATTGTTGGAAGCCACCAGTGGAGCGCTGGAAGCTGGTATCAGGGCTACTCGTGCGGGAGTTAGGTTGGGAGACGTTTCGGCAGCCATTCAGGGATATGCTGAAGCTCGTAATTTTTCGATAGTCAGGGAATATAGCGGACATGGTGTGGGGCGTGAACTCCACGAGGACCCGCAGATACCAAATTTTGGAGTACCAGGCCAAGGACCGATGCTCCGGCGAGGAATGACATTGGCGATCGAGCCTATGCTAACGGCCGGCGA
>JACVQG010000118.1 GCA_015661045.1 Dehalococcoidia bacterium
GGGTTCTTCAGCGCTTGGTTTGAGGATTCATCAGTGCAGTTTTTTGGGTGCGTTCTGACCGGCGGCTGACAGTACCATATATGAAAGCAGAAACAAGACCAGTAATGTCTAATCCAGCAACTACTGCACCAGCAAAGTCATGTCCTGTGAAAATGAGGAAAACAGCTCCACCCAGTACGGAAACCGCAACACCCACTCCAGCCCATAATCCGTAAAATGCCCGCTTTGAATCTCCAATAATCACTGTCTTTTCTAAGAATTGACGATGTTCTGCTTGTTTTTCAGCCATATTAAGGATACGCTCAGCAGCACCCGGAACAACATCATTATATTCTTTAAGAATAGAGGGTTTGGGCAAAGGGCCACTGAAAGACTCAATTTGTGTTTGGTGAACTTCCCGTTTTAATGGTTGAAGTTGGGATTGTGGATTTATAGGTGAGGTCAAATTTTTCTTAGACTTTTTTGACATAAGCTATTGGGTGGTAACGGTTTGCTTCTCAAATTCATTCATAGCATTACGTATATTATCACCCACCATTGCCCAATCCATACGAAAAGCGATTTCATCAGCTATATTCCCACTTGGCGAACCATTATATTCGTTGAGGGTATTTCCGAGATCAAAAATACGCGCCATGCCTTCCCAAAAAGATGGGACCGCATATAAAAAATCACTACCTGTTCTCATAGCGTTACCTCAATGTCCCGTGTATACTATAACACAGTATTGTATTTGTCAATACTATTAAGTTTAGCTTATTGTAACTTAAGCCCATACTTCTTGTCAAAAATTAAATGTCACGTTCCAAATTGACCTATTACATCCTCATCCGGCAAATTGACAATAACCCAGGAATGGCGATAGTATAGGACAAGGAATTTCCACCATGCAAGAACAAGAAAACGCTCAAAAAAGCCTGTCCCGCCGGGAGTTTCTGCGGTGGCTGGGGTGGGGTAGTATAATCGCCCCTGTGTTAATATCCACATTCGCTACGGTGCGTTTTTTGCTGCCCAACGTAAACTACGGGACGTCAACGATTGTTAAAATCGGCAAACCGGAGGACTTCCCGCCAGGCGCTCAAAAGCTGTTACCCGATTCCAAAATTGTTGTCAACGCTACCTACGGGGGACTATTTGCCATGTCGGCAGTATGCACGCATCTCGGTTGTACCGTGGGCAGCGTGGAATGGGGATACCAGTGCCCCTGCCACGGCAGCAAATTCGACCGTAATGGGCTTGTCATTCGCGGCCCGGCGCCCGACCCTTTGCCCTGGTTAAAGATCGACCAGGCGCCGGATGGAAGCCTCGTCGTTGACCTGGAAAGAACTGTCCCTAGAGGTACGCTGTTTCAGCTATGAGGAAGATGATAACAATCTCAAAATCCCCATCCCCCTTCGCAGGGGGCGCCATGAAAGATGAAAATAGTTTGCATCTCGTCATTGCGAGCGAAGTGAAGCAATCTCATGACTTAAAGATGAGACCACATACCAGAGAGTGGAGATTGCTTCGTCGTTACGCTCCTCGCAATGACGGGTGGGGGCATTATTTTCAGAGCCATATCATTATCCTTAATATGTTCCTGATATTACTTCTGGTCCTGTCGGCCTGTAGCCCGTTGTTTGATAGCAAGCCTCAGGTGCTGTCCTCAACAAGGAATTCCTCAACCGTGCAGGACATGGCAAACCACGGAGACACCTGTTTACTCACGGTCAGGCCCTTAGATGAAGCTCCGCCAGCTAACCTGCTGGTCTCCTCGTCAAAACAAAACGGACAGGACAGGGTCGAAGATTTACCTGTACCTTCCGGTAGCGTCCTGGTATCCGTAAACCAGCTATTCGGGGCCACGCTGGGATTTGTGCGGCCAGACTATAAAGCCATTATATCTTCATTATCCGCCAGGTCTATAGAAAACATTCAAGTATCCCAGGGAGCACGAACGGTGGCCTATCTCGTAGTGGACGGACTGAACCCGGCTAATAATTACATCGAGACAGTAGACCTTATCACGAAGGGGACCTGGCAGATAAAAGCTACCGACGGCTTCGCTATTCTCGGCTTTACCCTGGAGCCCGGAGGAAAACGTCTGGCTTTCACCGAGGTAGGGCTAAGGGGTACTAGCAGCCGGCAGGCCTCGTGGCACCTGTTAATAGCCGACCTGGAGAAAGGCTGGGCGCGCGAAGTCATTAAGTCAGAAACCCATCCGGTTCCAGAGGAGACAGTTTTTCTCCCCTTTGCCTGGTCTACGCAGACCGGTGAGATTTATCTTTACGGGGTACACCCCTTCGGCGGCGGCTGGGGACATGGGGTCTGGGGTGTACAACCGGACGGCACCGGGCTACGACAGATATTAACAGAGTCTCAGTTTGTCAGGTTACCTGTGCTCTCACCTGATGGCCTGCAATTTGTTTATCTAAGTTCAGATATTGAAACGTTACCGGCCAGGTATATCCCCGGCATTGGGCCGCCTCCAGGCAATACCCTTGTGGTAATGGACCTGAAGACAGGGCAGGAACAGGTAATCTCTCAAATTAAAGAACAGACCTTCGGGGCATTGGCCTGGGCCCGTAATGGCAACGAGCTAGTTCTGAGCCGTCAGGAATGGAAAGAAAACAGCCTTACCGATACCAGCATTGTAGCTATAACTGTGCAGGAAGGGAAGGAACGGGTAATCGTAGCCTTATTTCAGCCATCCAGCGTCACCGGTATATTTGACTACGGTAAGGATGGCGCTTTACTCTGGGTAAGTAAAGGCCAAACGGGATCGGACTTATGGTTGAAAAAGAGAGACACAGCGCCAACCAGTATTTTATCGGTTCCTGACGGCCAGATAAAGATTGTCGGTTACCTGGAATGAACGACAGCACAGAAAACAATACGGCCACAGGCCCCACTCAAGAAACCGTTGAAAAACCTCAATCCCGGTTACGGGCAGCCGCTGAGGTGATTGCTCAGATACCCCGCAACGCCTACCGTTCCTTCATCCGCATGGGCTACCCGACAGAAGTGCGGCAGCGTCTGGCAATGATAGTCAACAACTGGTTCCTTCATATCCATTCCACCCGTGTCCATCCCTATAGCTTGCGCCCTCAGTTTACCCTGGGACTGGGTTTGCTTAACCTCTTTCTGTTCCTCATCCTTCTGGTTACAGGAATCTGGCTTATGTTCTATTATGTCCCCTCCCCCGATGAAGCCTATGGACGAATGCAGGACTTTCTAAATGTTGTTACCTTTGGCCGCGTAATGCGAAACCTGCACCGGTGGGCCGCTCATGCCATGGTTATAGCTGTAGTACTCCACACCTGCCGCGTGTTCTATACCGCTGCGTATAAACCCCCGCGGGAATTCAACTGGGTGATTGGCGTTGTATTACTGATTTTAACCCTGGCGCTCAGTTTCACCGGCTATCTACTACCCTGGGACCAGCTTTCATTTTGGGCAATCACCGTCGGCGCCAATATCATTGGCTATGCCCCGGTTTTAGGGGCTAAGTTTCGCCTGTTATTGCTGGGGAGCGATACGGTAGGCGGCGAGGCCCTGTTACGCTTCTATGTGCTCCATGTTGCCCTTCTACCCACCGTGGCTGCCGTTTTAATCGGTTACCACTTCTGGCGAATTCGGAAGGATGGGGGACTGGCCAGGCCGCAACTAAAAACCAGCGGGTTACTAAAGAAACCTGAAGCTGAGGTGACTATCCCTTCCTTCCCGCGGGTGCTCTATATCGAGGTCCTGTTTTTATTGCTCACTACCGCTCTACTACTCCTCATTTCTCTGTATTGGAATGCCCCTCTGGAGCCTATAGCGGACCCCAACCAGCCCCCCAACCCTTCCAAAGCCCCGTGGTATTTCCTCGGCGTACAGGAGCTGGTGAGCTATTCCGCTTTCTGGGGCGGTGTAGTCCTGCCCACCCTTTTTGTGCTGGGATTGCTTTTATTACCTTATCTGGATAGAGACCCCCGTGGAGTTGGCGTCTGGTTCGCTAAAGAACGCATGTTTGTCATGGTTATATGGAGCCTGGTCTGGCTGGTTACCATCATCTTTACAGTGATAGGCGTGTATTTCCGGGGGCCAATCTGGAATTTCTACTGGCCGTGGCAGAACTGGCCGGGACCGTGATGGATATATGAGTAAATGGCTCGTGGTTTTCAGTTTAATATTGTCCGTTGTAATGGGTTTGACGATATGGGATGCCTACCGTCAGGAGTTCCCCGGCTATCAAAAAGCCTATTTCAACATGGTCGAACTTAATTCTCAGACAAAATCCCAGCAGGAGTGGGCAGGAAGCCAGCGAGTGGAACTTAAACAACAGAACATCGGCGAACTCCGCCGCCTGGACCGCTGCCAGACCTGCCACCTGGCGGTGGAAAATCCCGGTTTCACCAACGCGCCTGAACCTCTCCGCACCCATCCTTCCCTGCTGGACAGCCATCCGCCAGAACGATTTGGCTGCGCTGTCTGCCACGGTGGCAATGAGCGGGGGACAACCACTTCAATAGCCCACGGTGAAACCGAGGGGCAGAATAAACGCCTGCTCAAAGGTGAGTACATGCAAGCAACCTGCTATGCCTGTCACACGGAAAAGACCCTGCCTCCCCGGACTACCAGGGCTGTGATGCAGGGGAAAAAACTCCTTAATGTTAATATGTGTCTGCGTTGCCATCAGATAAACGGAGAGGGTGGGAATGAAGGCCCTGACCTCAGCGAGGTGGGCAGCCGGAGGGACTGGATGTGGACTTATGCCCACTTCATCAATCCCCAGGCCATGAACCTCGTTTCCACCATGCCCCGTTTCCAGCTTTCCCGTGACGAAATTAAATACCTGACTATTTTCCTGGCGACCATGCAGAACAACAGGGACAAAGTCACCGATAACAGGTTCATAGCTCATAAATCTGCCGACCCGAACTGGCGCTGGCCGGAAAAACAGGCCGGGGGGCAAACTAGCGTCATGAAAGGAGCCAATCTTATCCCTACCTTAGAATACGAAGGAAAGGAACTCTTTACCGGGGCAGGGTGCAAGACCTGCCATTCCATCGGCCGGAGCGGTGGAGAGGTGGGACCGGCACTATCCTATATAGCCCGCAAGTATGACAGGGATACCTTCGTCCGTTTGCTTAGAAATCCTGCCGATGTTTTCCCTCAGGGACTTATGCCCCAACTTAACTTGAACGAAAAACAGGTGCAGGCCCTGGCAGATTACCTCAGCACGTTAAAGTAAATTTAGTAAGATTAAAAACGGCTTGCTTAATAAACAAAAACAAACTGAA
>JACVQG010000003.1 GCA_015661045.1 Dehalococcoidia bacterium
GCGGTGGTGTTGCCGTAGCAGTTGCCGGGACTTTAGGTATCGTGGGCGTGGGAGAAGCTGGTTTTGGAGACTGGCAACCTGTCACCATTAACTGAGTGCCAACAAGAATAGATATTATTGTGCCCACCACTCTATAATGCAACATTTCCGCTTTCTCACAGGCAGAGACGCCTGTGCCACCAGAATAAAAAACCTGTTATCTCTGTCCCTATCCCATGTTCTCGGCTACTTCCAAGAGGGCTAAAAAACCTCCAGCGACCAGAGATTGTCCTCCCAGAATTACTGGAATTGGGGCGTTTACTGCTTCCCGTGTAAATTCCCTTATAATCGGGTCATCTATCCGGTCTGGTTCACCCAGGTCGGAAAGAAATCGGTCTTTCTGGCTGGGATGGAGATGAAGATGATGAAAAATGACACGGCTGGAAAAACCTCCTGGGCCCTACCTCCTGAAGATAAAACCCCAGGATAGACCCGCCACCTCCCGACTCCTCCCTCCCATCCGCTCTTAACCCCCGCTCCTCGGAAAGAAAGCGAACCCGGCAAGCAGTCCGTTTCTCCAACTGCGCCCACAAATGGCTGCCGGCCCGTCCGGCGACCACAATTTCAGCCTTTTTATCCTTAAAGATTTTAATAGCCCTAACGAGCCTGGAAGTATCCATCTCAATAGAATCCAGGTAAGCCTTCGTATGCGGACCAATTCCGGGGTGTAATTGTAGTATGGACAGGTCGGTCGGGGTATCTACATCAAACTGGCTTTCTGCATCGCGCGGCATGAGCTGTTGTTTCAACCCCGTCTCAGCAAGTAATCGGGCAATAGGATTATCTGTTGAAGGCAGGGATATATTATCAATAGCCGAACCGGGGGTAAAGGCTACCATATCGGAAGAGTAATAGTTATTGGTAATAACCAGGTTACATGAGCTTTCAAGCTCTTGAGCTATGCCGACAAACCTGGAGGAGGGTGCAAGAGGTAGCGCCCCACCGCCGATATAAAAAGGAATATCTATATTATATTTATGTATAATATCTCGCAGATTTTGCCCGAAATGAAAAGGCTGGATAGCAGGTTCCTCTACAACTTCACCAACTCCCCACCTGAACATACGCGGCCTATCGGTTACTACTATTGACCGGGAAAATACCCCGGCGACTCCGGCACGTTCAAGGATATCGCAGACAATGGCTCTCTGCGTCCCGGCCATCATCTCAGCAACCGGGCTACCACCCAGCCCACCAATAAATACAATAAGAGTTGGTTTCACATCTGCCACCGGGGCAGGCCCCTTTAAAATATTTTTAACCTAATTCAGGCTCAATCAGTCCGTATTGGCCGTCCCGACGACGGTAAACAACATTAAACCGGTTATTGTTAGTACTCACGAATATGAAAAACTCATGCCCTAATAGTTCCATCTGTTCGATCGCCTCATCCACAGCCATGGGTTTTACATTAAAGTGTTTGGTTTTTACTAAACGCGCGGTATCTTCAGCCTCATCGGTTGACTCACCAACAGGTTCCTCAAAACGTTCGCCCTCCCTACGACCTTTACCGTGCCGCCTCCCCTTAAAACGTTCGATTTGCCTATCCAGAACGTCGGCTACACTATCGATAGCAGCCGTCAACACCGGAGCACGAACCTCACCCCGCAGTAACGTTCCACGACTATTCACAGTTACCTGTACTACAAACCGGTCCTGCGGCTCTTTAGTCTTTTCCCGGGTGATTTCTACCGTAGACTCACTAATGTTAGGTAAATGATGTGTCAGTCTACCCAGTTTCTTTTCCAGATACTGGCGTTCCACATCGGAAATTTCCACATTTTTGCTGGTTACCCGCAAATCCATGAGCATTCTCCCCTAATTAAAAATTAAAAAATCAGACATCTCTGGCGACTGTCAAACCCCAAACTGAACTTGCTCCGGCGGACACAATACTCCTGGCGGCAGCATCCAGAGTGGCCCCAGTCGTGCAAACATCATCCAATAAAACCACCCGCTTACCCTGTAGGATTGAGCTGCTACATTCAAAGGCGCCTGCAGCATTTGCCCACCGTTCTTCAATGCTGGCGGTTCTAACCTGGGGCACGGTATTTTTCTTCCTGGTAAGAGCAGACGTTACGACTGGTAGGCCGCCCCTTTTACCCAATTCACGAGCCAGCAATTCAGACTGATTATACCCTCTTGAGCGTAACTTGGCGCGGTGTAGCGGGATGGGTACTAATACGTCCCCGGACAGAGTATGGCTCCGCCAATAATCAAAGAGCAACTCACCTAAAGGAACAGCCAGAGAGCGATGGTTTCTATATTTTAATTCATGGATAGCCTGGCGCATTACTCCCTGGAACTGAAAAGGAGCATGTATCTCTATAGTTAATGGCCAAGTCCGGCATGGCTGACACCCACCGTTTGTCCCCAGGGGACGACTGCATCCGGGACAGAGATTCCCTTCCAGGTGGGGTAAAAGGTGTGCACAATCCGCACACAAACTTCTACCCGTCCTTCCACAACCCACGCAACGAAGCGGAAACAATTGGTCGAAGAATATTTGGAGCGATTGTTTCCAGATGGGTAATGGTTTCACCCGGACTGGACTGGAGGTCACTTCACCTGAACGCAGGGGCGGTTATCGCGCCCGAACTACATGCTGTGCGCCGCTTATTATAGGCTCATTAAGGTAAATATCGCCGTTGCGGATTTTAAGATTGAATCCACAATCAGGATTTGTACATACCCATGCTTTATAATGGACTGCAGCCCCCTGGCTGCCAAAATCGGACAAAGGAACTAAATCGCCCGTCTTGCATTTCTGACATTTGGGCATCTCAAACTGGTCCACTGAATCCTCCTCCCAACAAATAGATATATCTTATAAGCTAAAACCATTGCGTAGTATATCACCGAATCCCCTTGTTTACAAGAGAGAAAACCCATAGGATTCTATCCTGCTATAGATAGCTCCTCCCGGTGTCAACTGGCTTTTCATCAGGTTAAGAGACTCGACTTTATGCAAAGGCAGAGACTCTAGTTTGGCAGCTAAAAAACGTTGTCCGAAACTCTGTCTTACCTGGGGCGGCATGTCATCTCTTAACCGCGCCAGGGTAAGATGGGGTACAAAAGCACGGTTTTCTTTAACAAAACCTAATGGAGAGAGGGCGGTATCCACCGCTTGTTGCAATATAACCAGCTTATCCACCTCACCCACTACAGCCACCCATAATACCCTGGGGCGGCGGGGATCCGGGAAAACCCCCAAACCTTCCACTCCAACAGAAAAGGCTTTTATTTTTTTAACGGCGTCAACCAGATTTTTCGAGATTAAACTAATCCGGTCTGATTGGACCTCACCCAGAAATTTTATAGTTAAATGGATACTACCCGGGTCAACCCATTTAACACCCTTTGGAGTAAATGGTTTCAACTGCTCCTGTAACCGGTCCAGACCCTGTTTAACCTGTGGCGGGAGCTCAATAGCTATGAAAGAACGAATAGTTTCCACAAATTACCCTATCTTCAACAGTTTTTGGGCATTGCCCCCAAGTATGGCGTTGGTGTCATGGACGCCCAATTCTACTGAACGGATTTGAGATACCAAACGCCCGGCAGATAGTAAAGGATAATCGCTACCAAACAAGATTTTATCGCTTCCTATTATTTCCGATACACTCCGATAAATTTGCGGTTTATACAAAAGGGGAGTGGCTGCTGTATCAAAATAGGCATTTTGGAATGCCGTTGCGACTTCAGGCATTAAAGCATAAAAAGGAAGACCCCCCCCCCAGTGGGCACATACAACAGAAACATCAGGAAAAGCCGTTATAAAACGATAAACTTGGTCTGGGGTAACCTGGCCTTTACCCTTATAATCATGGCCTACCGGCTCGGAGGTATGAAACAGTAAAATCAAGCCCAGTTTTTTGGCCGCTTCTGCTATAGGCGCCATTGATACTTTGTCTGCCAAGTCAAAGCCCTGCGCATCGGGCCTGAGTTCACCCACCCCTTTAAATCCTGCCCTGGCGCAGCGCTCCATCTCATAAATAGCTTTTTCGCCTGTTAAAGGCTGAATAGCGCAAAACCCGACCAATCTATCAGGATAACGTGATATGGCTTCCAATATATAGTTATTAGTTTCAACGCATAATTCGTGGCTCTGCCAGCCAAAGTTCAATGCCACAGATATATCAATCCCATCCTTGTCCATAGCGCTTACCAGGTCTTCCGCAGTGGCGATCTTTGCCGCGGGAGATGAATAAAGCGACTGGAAACATGAGTCCCCGTCAAGATATTTCTCCCGGTGTTCCTTTAGCCCAGGGTGGAAAATGTGGGTGTGAAAATCAACAATCATTCAAACTCTATTATACATGGCCGAGAACCGCTAAAAAAAGCCCCTGACTAACCCGGTGAATGCTTTCCTGGAGCACCGGCGTCAGGATAAAATATGCCCCCACCCCCCATATCATAAAATATAATGGGGTATTTTATATGTGCCAAGCAAAGTCCCGGAATTATGCTGTCCGTATCTACTCCTCTTTGGTAAAGAACATTTACTGAACAATGTTTAAACTATTTATGAACAAGGTCTTGACAATTATTAAAATATGTGTTAGATTAATTCTTGTAAATAGGAGGGAAACAATGTTAAGGAAAAGCGACCGGATAAAACACATAGAGGAAAAATACCATCGTCCCATCGAAAGGCTTCTGCGGGACATGTATAACGACGAAGGCAAAAAACTGCCTGAGATGGCCCTGGAGTTGGGAGTAAGCCGCAGCACCGTCTACTACTGGATGCTTCGGTACGGCTTCACGCTAGAGCGCAAGGCGCTAACCAGGGATGAAACCCTGGAAGTTAAAAAGGGCCGGTAGGCTCCACTTTGGATAGAGGACTGATAGAGGTTATTTGAAATGATGGAACGGGGTAAACTGGGGGCGAAAAAGGATATGGGGCAGATCCTCCTGGAGGGAGCTTTTATCAAAGCCCCGGAATTGAAAGCCGCCCAGGAAACAGCCAAGCGCACCGGCAGGAAGCTGACTGAGATATTGCTAACTCAGAATCTGGTTACTCCTGAGACCATGGCAACGGTTCTGAGCTTCCAGCATGGCGCTCCCATCATAGACCTCAAACAGTTCGATATTCAACCACAGGCCGTGGCCCTTATTCCGGAAAATGTTGCCCGGGAAAATAGCGTTTTACCACTGTCGGTTGATGGAGAAGTGTTAACAGTGGCAATGGACGACCCGGGGGATATTCAACTAATAGATAACCTGTCCTCCCTGAGCCGGAAAAGAATTCGCCCCGTAATCCCACTTCATGGCGGCATCAAAGCATCAATAGATACCCATTACCGGTTGACGGCTCAAATACAGCAACAGGTTACCCAGGTAGTGGAAACTGCTCAAGCCCAGGTCTCCGCAGAATCTATGTTAGCTCCCGATGCCGTTACCCAGGCGCCTATTGTTCGCGCTTTAGACATGATTATCACTCAGGCTGTAAAAGATAGGGCATCGGATATTCACATAGAACCACAGGAAGATAAGATAAAAATCCGTTACCGCATTGATGGTATCCTGCATGAAGCGGTTACACTGCCTCTTGGTGTACATTCGGCCCTCATTTCCCGTATCAAAGTAATATCTAATATGAACATCGCTGAGCGACGCAGACCTCAGGACGGCCAGTTTAGCACCACAATAGCCAACAGGGCCATTGACTTCCGCGTGGCTACAGCCGAGACCACTTATGGAGAAATGGTGGTATTAAGAGTATTGGATAAATCGTCTTCGGTTTTAAATCTGCCGGATGTTGGTTTCTCCACTCAATTACTGGAAAACTACAAACGGATGCTGGACTCTCCCTTCGGTATGATACTTGTAAGCGGGCCTACCGGTAGTGGTAAGACCACCACACTATATGCATCTCTTCGTTCTCTCGACCCCAGCAGCCGGAACATTATGACCGTGGAAGACCCGGTAGAATACCGCTTCAGCAATATTAATCAGATTCAGGTAAACCCACAGGCAGATATCACCTTTGCCCGCGGGCTGAGAGCCATTATGCGCCTTGACCCCGATATTATCCTGGTGGGGGAAATCCGGGACCAGGAAACGGCCAATGTGGCAGTCCAGGCAGCGCTGACAGGTCACCTGGTTCTGAGTACGATACACGCTAACGACGCCGTCGGAGCGCTGGTACGGCTTATAGACCTGGGGATAGAGCCTTTCCTCGTCACTTCAGCCGTTATTGCAACCCTATCCCAGCGGCTGGTTAGAAAAATATGTCCTTATTGCCGCACCCTGGGACCGGTTCCTCCGGCAGATGCAATGGCCTATCAACAAGAGATGCAGGAGACAAGGACGGACTTCTATCAGGGGCGGGGGTGTAACTTCTGCTCCAGGACAGGATCCCTGGGCAGGACAACCGTTATCGAGATGCTCTCTATGACCGATCAGATACGGCAACTCGTGAACCGGCAGGCCGGTTCCTCTGAAATAAAGACCCAGGCTTTGCGGGACGGAATGACAACCATGCGTCGGGATGGCATGCTCAAGGCAAGGGATGGCATTACGACACCTGCAGAGATAGTACGTAACGTATTCACCATCGTATAAAAATCAATCGTGGAAACGCTCTGAGGGTAATCCAATCTCTGAGCTTTAATCCAAAAGGGAAACCCCCTCCTGCCAGACCAGGGGGGGTTTCCCACTCTGAACAACTCCTTCATATTGGAATCTATGACACACGAAGGTTATAATAGGGATAAAGGTGTATCAGGGGATGCGGTATAAATACGTAGCCTATAACAGCACAGGAGAAGAAACTGCCGGTGTGATAGAGGCAGATTCCCAGGAACGAGCAGAGGAACTTCTCTGGCAATCCAATCTGACAATCAGCCGTATATCCAAAATAGCAACAGCGGTCAGCCTGGATGAAATTTTACCCACGATATTTGGCGTCAAACGCCAGGACCTGGTAACCTTCAGCCGTGATATGGCTTCCTTGATAGGATCCGGCATACCGTTACTACAAGCTCTGCGCATGCTAAGGGATCAAACAGGGAAAGCCAGTTTAAGGCGTGTATTGGTAGAGATATTAACCTCGCTGGAATCAGGTAATTCTTTTTCTCAATCCTGTGCTAAACATCCGGCTGTTTTCCCACCGCTATTTTTACGGCTTATAGAAATAGGTGAGGAAATAGGGAGCCTGGAACTGGTTTTCCGTCAAATCACCAACCATTATGAAAAAGAGCTGTTGCTGGGAGCGCGTATCCGTGGCGCTCTTACCTATCCTATTATGGTCATTTTGCTAGCCATATCCGCCATCCTCATAATGGTAAATTTTGTAGTACCCGCTATGATGGGATTATTCACGGAATTCAAAGCCCAGCTACCTCTTGTAACCCGTATCCTGATAGCTGTCGCTGGATTACTTAAAACCTATGGGCCCCAGGTATCCGTGGGTATAGCATTAGTGTCAGTTTTAACTTATGTCTATCTAAAGACACCAACTGGAAAGCGGCGTAAGGATTATTTTTTTATGGGAATGCCGGTAGTCGGACAGATTGTGCGTAAGTTAAATATCGGACGCATAGCCCGGACTATGGTTATCATGCAACGGGCAGGCGTACCTTTGACCGAAATCCTGAAAGTGTTGGTCCAAACAACCCAGAATATAGCTTTCAAAGAAGCATTGACTGAGGTTGAGAAGGCAGTACGGCAGGGAAAATTGCTTTCGCAGGCGTTCGGGTCCCAGCCCCTATTCACTCCATTACTTGTCCAGATGATATCGGTTGGGGAACAAACCGGCCGCCTGGAGACCAACATGGAAACACTGGCTAATTATTATGAGCAAGAGACTGACAGGGCGATTAACCGTGCTACAGAACTAATAGAGCCTGTTATGATACTTGGCGCCGGCGGACTGGTAGGCTTTATCGCCGTATCTATTATTACTCCGATGTACGGCATCATTAATCAAATAGAGTAGGTATATTAATGGTTACCAATGCCCGACAAAAACAGCGGCTAAATATCCCTGATATTGATATTATTCCGGCGGAGTACAAGCGCCCGGCAATAAGTAGCCTCAGTTTGCTCCTTATCATTTTAATCATCGGGTCGGCGTTTGGCCTCTATAAACTATTACCGCTCCGGATTCAAGCTAATGTTGAACGGGCATCTCTTGACAGCAGGCTGGCAGCCGCACAGCAGGAGATAAAGGGCCTTCAGGGATTGGAAGCCCAGGTAAAAGAATTGAAGGACTCCGTGGAGAAGCTTGAAAATAGAAAAAAGGAATCCGTATCAGCCTGGGAAATATTTATAAAACAACAGGTTAAATGGCGCCTTCTTCTCGATGGAATTCAAGGGACAATTCCCCAAGGAGTAACCATAGATTCCATAATCCAAAAAGATTCCGGGGTAGTTGTACATGGATTGGCCCCTAATCTCAATTCAGTATTGACTTATGCAAACGCCCTACGCAATCTGGGGTTAACCCAGGATCTGGGTGTAACATATGAAATCCGTCCCGAGGGAAATATATCTTTCAACCTCAACATGGTTATCAACCCCGGAGGAAAGCTATGAAGCAATCCTCGCCTTCACGCCCTGTCCAACCAGGTAGTATTCAAGCCTCGTTTGCCAAGATGAAACCCTACGAACGAGTAATCCTGATTTCCGGATTAGCTCTTTTAATTGTTACGGGATTTCTGTTCCAGAACTACCGTCAAGCTCAAGCCAGGAACGATAAACTCAGCAAACAGGTGGTATCGGTGGAGCGAACAGCATCTAATCTTAAAAAGGAGTTTGATGTAGCTGTATTAGAAAAAAAGAAGGCCGAAATTAACCAGGAACTATCCGGCCCAGGGAATCCATGGCATAAAAACTTTGAATCACTGGATGTTGACAACCTGATAACCACATCTGCCGTGCAAACCAAAGTGGAGGTAGTTAAATTAACCCTGGGAAAGGCATCTAAACAGAAAATTGGCAACGTTGAGGCTAATATCGAACTGAGAAGTGTACAAGTTAGAGGTGAACTGGCTAATATTGTCCGTTTTATCGACCAGATTGAGAGAGGTCCCCTTTCAGCATTACACCTGGATAACATCCAGATAAACCAGGTAAAAGGGATATGGGTTGGTAATCTCGAAATCGGACTCTGGTATGCTGCACCGCAGGGAGGCGATGATGCCGGAAGAAAAGGATAATCCCCGGAAAGAGAATGGAGAGCTGTCTCTAGAAGAGCAGCTTCAATCTCTGCTGAGGGGACTCCCCGTTAAACCTACAGACGAAGACACGTTAAACGAGAAGGAACCTGCGCCGGAAACTCCGCAGGCTGAATTGGCCGCGCCTCCTCCGCCGGTAAAAGAAATACCTCCCGCCCCGCAACAGATAACACCGTTACCAATGCCTGCCGAGATGAAAGCGGACCCTCCCGCTCAATCCACCCCTCTTGCAGACCCCGTAGGTCGGGATACCGTTCATAAACCTTTAACCGATAGCGCTACAAGCCCCCTTACAGAGGAGTTAGCTGCTTTATTTGGCGGAGCGCCCCAAACACCGGGCACAACCCCGACAGGTCGGGGCATTCCACCTGCTCCTATACCACCCAATATCCCCCCGAGGGGAGCCGTTCCCGGCAGACCCCCTATTTCGGAAACTGTAACACGATCGCCTGCTCCCCCTCCACCTCACCTGGTAGCCGAAACGATATCACCCCCCGCCACCGAGGCATTCCAAGCTTCGCCGGGAGTAGAACTAGCCTTTAAAGACGAGGTCATAAAAGGCCCCAAACCCGTAAGGCCCTTTTTGGGGTTAAGAATGCTACAGAAACACATCATATCCGTTAGTATCGAAGGGGCAAATCTGCGGATAGTAACCCTTGCCGGCAACTCCATAGAGACCTGGGCATCTGTGCCTGTTGACACTCAATTCTTGCGTGAGGGGTACATAGTCAATGTTCCGGGCATGGGAGAGGCTATATCTAAAGTATTGCAGTCTCTTAATATCGGACCAGGAAATGTGGTCTGTAGCTTCACATCATTGGGATCGATTACACGGATTTTACAATTACCCCAATCTGCTAAAAAAGATCTGGCTAACATCATTCCCCGCGAGCTGCGGAGGGCATCCGTCAATATAGATAACTATACCCTTTATTGGAGAATTCTGCCTATTAATCAAGGTCCACTGCAAGTGTTTATATTAGGTGTACCTAAAGAACCGATGGTGGCAATGCTGGAGGCCCTCCGGATAACAAAACTAAAGCCGACTGCTATTGAACTCAAACCGCTAGCCCTGGCCAGGGCAGTAAACAAGAAAGACGCTATTATCGCTCATGGCGAGAGGGACTCTCTGGAGCTAACGCTGGTAGTAGAAGGCGTGCCCAGCCTGATACGCAGTATTTATTTAGGACTTGAAACCACCCCCGATCAGGTTGTTTCCCGGCTTATCGAGGAACTGGAAAGCACTATCTACTTTTATAATAGTAACCACCGGGAAAAACCTCTGGACCCTCAGATTCCTGTTTACATTACCGGTGAAATTGCCGGCTTTCAGAATCTGATCGGTAAAGGACAGATTCCAACTCTGGACCGCAATATCGCCCCGTTAGAGCCGCCATTAAAACTCCCGAATGGCTTCCCCACAGCTATCTTTATGGTTAATATCGGGTTACTGTTAAAGAAGATTTAAGACAGTTGCTAACCCCTGTACGTAAAGGGGGCAGATTGTTTACCATAGTTAATAGTCTCAGGGGTTTTCGATTCCGGGAAAGGATGTTGAGGCTGTAGTTTGAGATGATTTTGAAAAATCATCAGGCACGGCATGCCGTGCCACTACAAAATTAAAATATCTTCCAAACAACAGGCAACAGCACAGTTTTTTTAACCGTTGGTGTATAATTCAAAAAGACTTATATCTCTTTAGAAGATATTAAAACAGGAGCAGTAGCACGGATAGCGCTTTTCCTTTAATTGTAGTTTTCATCGGAATTGCCGGTTTATTGACGGGTAGTTTTCTCAATGTTATCATTGACCGCCTTCCCCGGGGCGTTTCTATCGTCCACCCGCCATCTCATTGCGATGGCTGTGGCCACCCCCTGTCGCCAATTGATTTAATACCGCTCTTGAGTTTTCTCTGGCTAAGAGGGAAATGCCGCTATTGCAAGGCAAAGCTATCTCTTCGCGTACCCCTGGTAGAGTTAGCCACAGGTATCGTCTTTGCACTCCTCGCTATGCTCTACGGAATATCCCTTCAATTGGTAATGTCCATTGTATACGCTGGACTTTTTATATCCCTGTTTGTCATCGACATGGAACATGGCATCCTGCCGGATAAAATAGTTTTTACGGGCATGGCCCTATCTCTGGGTTTTTCATTCCTGTGGACGGGGAGGGGGCCGGTAAACGCCTTAATCGGAGGAGGTGTTGGCTTAGGTCTCCTATTGATACCCTATATAATTTCCCGGAGAGGGATGGGATTGGGCGATGTAAAGTTAGCAGGATTCCTGGGCCTGGCAACTGGCTTTCCATCGGTCCTTGTCGCACTATTGCTGGCTATTCTAGCCGGAGGGGCAGTAGCTATTGTGCTGGTATTATTCCGGAAAAAAGGCCGCAAGGATGCCATGCCTTTTGGCCCTTTTTTAGTAACCGCCGGCCTTATAGCCGTGCTGTGGGGCGAACCGTTATTAAAATGGTATTTAAGGCTGTTTTAAATATAATTCCATAATCAGTGGATTGTACCCAGGGCTGTCCGCTTTGCGAGACTCTCGGATCCCGACCAGTCAGGATTCGGAGAAGCCCTGGGCATGGGGTTTTAATATCTATACCTCCCCGATGCATCGGGGGGGTACTGGACAAACCCCCAAGGTTTACAGCATGATGCCCGTTATTCAAATGCAGACGAAGCCCGAAATCCACGGATTATGGATAATTCTTGCCAGGCTTGACAAATTACCCTGCCAGCAATTACTCTAATGGCAAGTTACCTTCAAGCCTACATTCTTAATACTGCGGGCTGAACATATGGTTAATAATAATTCGGTAGTCTCGCTCGTTTTATAGCGGCGACCCGTGAAACGCCCCCAAACTAAAGTTTAATATTTAATTGAAAGGGTGAATATATGCCTAAAACAGCAGAGAAAATTATCACCACTGCCTGCAATAGCCATTGCGGCGGCTCTTGCGTCCTCAGGGCCCATGTTAAAGATGGTGTTATTACCCATATCGAGACTGATAACAGCGAGGAGCCTCAATACCGGGCTTGCCTACGTTGCCGGGCCTACCGGCAGCGCATTTATCACCCAGACCGCCTTCTTCATCCTCTGAAACGGGTGGGTGAACGCGGAGAGGGTAAATTCCAGCAGGTATCGTGGGACGAAGCCCTGACTACAGTAGCCAACGAGCTTAAACGGGTCAAGGAGACCTATGGTCCGGCGGCGATTCTCCTTCGAGGGTCCGGTGGTGATATAGGCTGGCTTCACGGATGGCGTTGCGTGGATGTCCTACTTAGCATGTATGGGGGGTTCTCACAGTCGTGGGCCTCTTCCTCGTATGAAGGGGGCAACTTCGCCACCGCCGCTACATACGGCTCCTTTCACACCCGCCATACCCGGGACGACCTGCTCAATTCTAAATTTATCATCATGTGGGGATGGGACCCGGGCAACTCCATACAGGATACCAATACCAGTTGGGTCCTGGCCCGGTGCAGGGAAGCCGGTATACCAATCGTCTGTGTTGACCCCCGTCACACCGAGTCGGCAGCCGCTTTTGCCCAGGAGTGGATGCCAATCCGCCCCAGCACCGACGCCGCCGCACTCGTAGCCATGGCCTATGTAATAATAACGGAAAACCTTCATAACAAAGCCTTTCTGGACAAATACACATTTGGTTTCGATAAATATCAAGATTATGTTCTGGGCAAAGAGGATGGTCAGCCCAAGACACCAGCCTGGGCAGAGGCCATTACGGGATCGCCTGCCTCAGCTATCGCCAATCTGGCCCGCAGATATGCCACTATCAAGCCAGCCGCCTTCATCGCCGGTATCGCTGCCGGGAGAACGGCCTTTGGAGAACAGTACCACCGGGCGGCTATGGCCTTGGCTGCTATGACAGGTAACATCGGCATCCATGGCGGCGACCCGGCAGGACGGAACTGGACGGGTCTGTTGGGATTCCCCTTCATGCGGCTGGGCCGCGGGATGAATGGCGGGCCTAACCAGGTGGAGCAAAACCTGCCTCCGCGACCTTACTCCATGGTGACCAAGGGGTTCCATGCTCCGGGCCATATCCATATCGCCAAAATCGCCGACGCCATACTGAAAGGCAAAGCCGGCGGCTATCACTCGGATATAAAGTTCTTTTATACAGTGAATACTAACTACCTCAACCAGCACCTCAATATCAATAAGATTATCCAGGCACTGAAGAAGCTGGATTTCTATGTAACCCACGAGCAGTTCATGACCCCGACAGCCAAATTTGCCGATATCGTATTCCCCTCTAATACCTTCCTGGAGCGGAATGAGATTACCACAGGAGAGGGGTTCCCCAACTTTGGCTACATGAAAAAGGTGGTGGAGTCCCAGGGCGAATCCAAGTCTCACTTGCAGATATGTATCGAGCTTGCCAAAAAGATGGGAATAGAACATTATAGTGATTTAGAGGAAGAGGACTGGCTGCGGGAGATCGCTAAACCGAGCATCATACCCAACTTTGATGAATTCAGGGAGAAAGGCTTCTATCGCGTGCCGCTCAAGGAACCGGTGGTGGCGTTCCAGAAGGAGATAGCCGATCCTGAGCATAATCCCTTCCCCACCCCCTCGGGCAAGATTGAATTCTACTCGCAACGGCTGGCGGATATGAAACACCCGCAAATCCCGGCCATACCTGAATATATAGAGCCCTGGGAAGGCCCCAAAGACCCTTTGACTAAAAAATACCCGCTTCAGCTTATTGGCAGCCATAGCAAAATCCGGGCGTTATCTCAGAACCACCTTGTTCCCTGGCTCCGGGAATTGGTAAAGCAGTCCTTAATTATCAATAGCGTGGATGCCAAAGCCCGAGGTATAAAAACCGGTGATTTAGTGCGGATATACAACGACAGGGGTGAGATAATTATCCCCGCGCAAGTCACTGAGAGATTAATCCCGGGTGTAGTTGATATACCCCAGGGGGCATGGTATGACCCCGATGAAAAGGGCATAGACAGGGGCGGTTGTCCTAATGTGCTCACTCTGGATGCAATGTCGCCGGGAGGGGCCAATGTCACAAATACCGCCCTGGTGCAGGTGGAAAAGGTTCGAGACTAAGCGTGAGAGGTGGGAAATGAGAAGTGGGAGGTGAGAGACGGGAGGAACCCGAACTCACAATATTCGCATTGTAAAAATTTTCCAGATCAAATAATATTTGCAGGAGGCTATTATGGATTGGCTAGACTTTATTGAGATAATGGTGCTGGATGAAAAAGCCGCCAAAGCTAAATATACACAGGTTAGTAATATAGCCACAGATCCCAAAATCAAGGAGCTATTCAAGAAGCTGGCCTATGAAGAGGATGTCCACATGGCCGTGTTGCAAAAGTTTAAAAAAGATATCCAAAAAGCAGCATAAAAAAACTGATGTGATAGAGGCGATTCGTGAATTTGCCCGACCTAACCCCTCCGAAAGTGCTCCGCGGACGAACTGCTCCGCCTTTACGGAGTCTCGGTGAGTCCCGGCCCCAGTCGGGACATCATCGGACAACCCCTTCCCGATGCGGGAAGGGGCCAGAAGGGGGAGCAAGCAATAATATGATTGATTTGAAATATTCTTTAGTTATTGAATCAACTGATGACCCATCATTTTTTGCATTTAACTCTCCAGATCTGGAAGGTTTTACCGGTGTGGGGCATTCTATCGAAGACTGCCTCTATAAAGCTAAATGGGGTATGCAGGAACATCTGGCTCTGCTCAAAGAACGCGGTCTAACTGTACCCAAAGCCAAACCCAACCCTAAAATCGTCATTCAAAATGAAAGGCAACCAGCCCTGTCCTTGTAGGGGCAATTCATGAATTGCCCCTACGCATTGAAGAGAGATGAAATCATCCAATGATTTAGCTGCCCTTTTCAACCCCTGCTCCGTTGCCATAGTGGGAGCGTCAGCCAATCCCGCTAAAATGGGATACCGTTATCTCCATCAACTTATCCAGTTCGGCTTTGAAGGCAAACTCTATCCTGTGAATCCTGCCGGGGGCTTCATCCTAGGCCTGCCTGCATATAGGTCTTTTAAAGACTTACCAGCGCCGATAGATTATGTAATCTCAGCTATCCCGGCCAATCAGCTACCCCAACTTATCCATGACTGTGCCGCTAAAGATGTTAAACTCTTGCAGCTTTATACCGCCCACCTGGGAGAAACGGAGCACGGAAAGGACTTAGAGCAGCAGATAATAAAGATGGCCCGGGATGCCGGTATCCGGATCCTGGGGCCGAACTGCATGGGCGTGTATAATCCCCGTACGAAATTGACTTTCCGTCTCGGCTGGCCACGGGAAGCAGGGGATGTAGGATTTATATCCCAAAGCGCCGGGCACACGGCAGAGGCAGTGTACCGGGCGGCCCGGAGGGGATTGCGCTTTAGTCAGGTCATTAGCTTCGGAAATGCCGCCGATATCAATGAAATTGAACTGTTCCAATATCTAGCAGAGGACAGTAATACCGGGATAATAGCCGCCTATATCGAGGGTTTGAAAGCGCCTGAGCGTTTCCACCAGGTGCTGGAAACGACAGCCCGGAAGAAACCGGTAGTCCTTCTTAAGGGAGGCAGAACACCGGCGGGAAGGCGGGCAACCCTTTCTCACACCGGTTCCCTTTCCAGCGGGGAGATCCTGTGGTCAGCCCTTATGAAACAGTGCGGTGTTGTAGCTGTTTCCTCTATCGAGGAGCTTGTCGACGTGACGCTGGCTATTCATAATCTACCTCAGCCGAAAGGGGTAAATGTGGGGGCCATTGGCTCGGGGGGAGGGCTTAGTGTATCATTAGCCGATGAATGTGAAAGCCGCGGTCTGATCCTGCCAGCTTTTCCCCCGGAGATTATGGCCAAGATACAAGAACTCATGGGAAAAGATTCGGCAATGGTAAAAAATCCGGTGGATACATCGGTTATTTTCCCCGCTGGATGGACAGGCTCTGAAGTAAAGCGAATTTTCCAGCTTATGGCGGAACATCCTGATTTTCATATGTTCCTGGTGGATGCAGGGGAGTGGAGTCTCGATAGTCCGGAA